>JBLIGB010000012.1:0-19377 GCA_047636795.1 Bacteroidia bacterium
TACGTTAACTGGAGCTTCTTCCGAAATGCACTTCTCCAATGTTTCAAGCGCATCGGAACATGGGTTTATGAGGTTAGCTATTTCTGTTAATCCTTCACATTTCAGCGACTTAACATTCCCAATCAGCGCAGGAAGTTCATTAAGCGACCGAGTAAGCGAAAGTAGTTCCCTTGGATTCACTCTTCCTGTTGAAAGTTTGGAGGCCAATCTTTCTAAGTCAGCAATGTTATTAAGTGAAGTGTTCAGTTCATTTCTAGTCTCCTCGGAATTCAGCAGTTTGGAAACGCCATCTAATCTCTTCTCAATTTGAGATTTCTCTTTTAGAGGAAATGCAACCCAACGTCTCATCATGCGCGAGCCCATTGGTGTTTGCGTTCTGTCGATAATATCTAGCAAACATTTTCCATCCGATTGGTTCGGTCGTAGAATTTCCAGATTGGCAGCGGTAAATCCATCAACCCACATATATTTTTCCTCTTCAATTCTGGAAAGCGCGTTTATATGGGCGGTTTTGCTATGCTGAGTATCAGACAGATACTGAAGAGCTGCACCTGCCGCAATAACACCTTCTTCGAGATGGTCTATTCCAAATCCCTTCAGGTTTTTGGTCCCGAAATGGTTGTTCAGAATTTCGGTTCCGAATTGAGTGGTATAAACCCAATCTTCCATCGTAAACGTGCAATGTCCATCGCCAAACGTTTCGTGAAACTGATTTCGATAACTCTTCCTGAAAAGAACTTCACTGGGTTCAAAATTCTTTATCAGCTTCTTGATGTACATCTCATTTCCTTGAGCAACTAGAAATTCACCAGTTGAAATATCTAAGAATGAAATTCCAATATTAGATTGGCTGAAATGAAGGCTACAGAGGAAGTTATTTGAGCGTTGTTCAAGGACATTATCATTGAAAGAAACGCCAGGAGTAACCAGTTCTGTCACTCCTCGTTTCACAATGCCGATAGCTTGTTTTGGGTCCTCTAATTGGTCGCATATTGCAACACGGTGACCTGCTCGCACAAGCTTAGGAAGATATGTTTCTAGAGAATGATGCGGAAAGCCAGCCAATTCAACGTGTGAAGCTTTGCCGTTGGCCCGTTTAGTTAGAACAATTCCCAATACTTTGGAAGCGCGAACGGCATCTTCACGAAAAGTTTCATAGAAGTCACCAACACGAAAGAGCAACAGTGCATCTGGGTACTTTGCCTTGATGGCATTGTATTGTTTCATTAGCGGTGTTTCCTTGTCTTTTGTAGGAGTAGTTTTTGCCAACGGAGTTCTGTTTTACTTTCGTGATGCGGAGTGCGCTAAGTTAATTATATAGGATAGCGTTTGCGAAATACAACACTTGATACTGATGAAAGGACGGAAATTGCAAATGGATGAATTGGGAAGACAGAGTGTCGATGATTTTAAGAAGTCGGACAAACTCTCAATAGTTGTTGTATTAGATGACATTCGAAGTCTACATAATATCGGTTCTGTTTTTCGTACAGCTGATGCTTTCGCAATCAAGAAGATTATTCTATGCGGAATTACAGCGCGGCCACCACACCGTGAAATTCAAAAAACGGCTTTAGGAGCAACGGAGTCGGTCGAATGGGAGTATGCTGAAAGTTGCCTATGCGCAATTGACGAGCTCCGTACAAATAACTATCGAATAAGTGGAGTAGAGCAAGTCGATGGAAGTGTTGAACTGGACAAGTTTCAGCTTGAAAATTCATCCCAGCAAATTGCTTTGGTTTTCGGTAATGAGGTGAAAGGAGTATCGCAGGCAGTGCTTGATGCTTGTGATGACTTCATTGAGATTCCTCAAAACGGAACAAAGCATTCATTAAACGTTTCAGTTTCTGTAGGGGTCGTTCTATGGGAGCTCGTCAAAAAGTTTAGCGCATAAAAAAGCCCGTCACATTCGTGACGGGCTTTCCTTTATTTAACTATCCTCTTACTGAAGAATGAAGTCAACTCTTCTATTCACATTCAGCGCTTCATCTGAAACTGAAAGTGGGTTGTTCTCACCTTCGCTTGCTATTGTAAATCTTCCAGCATCAATACCGTAAATCTTAACGAGATGGTCAATAGCAGCCTGAGATCGTTTCTCACCAAGTGTCGTGTTGTAGTCTTCAGCCCCAGTTTTATCTGCGCTACCTATGACCTTCACTTTTACATCCTTATTTGCCTTCATCACCTTGGCAACTTCCGCAAGTTTGTCATAGCTAGACCAGTAATCAATTCTTGCACTGTTAACCTTGAAATAGATAGAGTGAAGACTTCCTGAAACGCTTACAGAAGATTCTCCACCTGTAGCTTCTAGATTAATTGTTTTTCCTTGGAAATTAACCAATGCACCAGCCTCTGTATTTGGCTCAATGTCTTGACTATCAGCAACACCATCGCTGTCAGAATCAAGTTCTTTTCCGTTTTCGTCAACTCTAGCACCTTTCGAAGTGAATGGGTCAGCATCTAAGTAATCAGGAACTCCATCACCGTCAGTATCAAGTGAACGTCCGCTTCCATCAACTGCTATGTCAGCAGGAGAATTTTCTTCTTTGTCAAAGATGTCAGAAACTCCATCGCCATCAGCATCTTGCGCGAGGCCATCAACATTTGCTTGAAGATCCGCCATGTTTTGATTCAATGCTTGGAAAGGATTCACCCATTCCTTGGCATGTGTTTGTTTTCCAAGCTTGATAGATGCAAATACATTAAAGTATCCGTATCCGTCACTACCTCGCTTACCCGCAACAGTTCCATCAATTTTATCACCGGCTGGTGAGAAACGTTGGGTATACTCCATTCCAAGGTCAAACCTTTTGGATAATCTGAATTTAATCCCAAGACCTGCAGGAAGAACAAGTTCAGTCGTAAGTTTATTCTCTTCACCATCCTTATTGTTGAAAGGCTCACTCGCAATCCAGTCTCCCGAATTAGGACCATCAAGTCTAAATTTCCTTGTTCTAAATGACACGAATCCTACTCCACCAACAACATAGGCAGTAAAGAATCTGTCTTTGGTTCGGTCCGAATACATCAAATTGACGAAATTGACGGTAGTATTCAACGTGTAGTCAACGAAGAAAGTCTTGAATCGAACATTCATATCCGGTGAGCTTGTATTGTTGTTTCCCCGCTTCGAGCCACCCAGAGAACCAACTAAAACATTACCTCTGAAACCAATTACTGAGTTTAATTGATAGTCAATAAAAAGGCCACCACCACCATTGTTCACATCATGTTTGGCTTGGGCAAAACCGAAATCATATTGACGAATATCTCCGTAAAATTGAGTCCATCCTCCATGAAGCCCAATTGAGAAATAGTTAAGCTTTTTTTTGGTTTTGGTTTTTACTTCATCCTGTCCGAAACTGGTTCCGACAATTAAAACTGAAAGTGCTACAAAGAGTAAACTCTTTTTCATGTTTGTGGTATTTGGTTCTTTCCTTATCTATTTACGTTGACCCAACATCGTTAGTCAACGTGAAGTGCAAAATTAACTAATGTTAGCAATTAGCAAAACATTCAATTTTTTTTGTCTATTAAGTTATAAGTAAACTTTAAAAGCTTTCAACGATTTGAATACCAGGCCTGTAATCCGCTTCAATAGCTTCAAATAGTCGATTTAAATCATGCGCTGAGGAAACGAAGTCCAAATTATCCGTATTGAGTAGGATAATTTTGGCATTTGCATGTTGTTTAAAAAAGTCCAGGTACCCAGCATTTATTTTTTCCAAATATTCCAGACTTATTTTTTGCTCGTAAGCTCTCCCTCGCTTCTTAATCTGCCGAAGAGACTTCTCAGAACTACAATGTAGGTACACGAGTAAATCTGGTTTGGCAAGTCGGCCATGGATAATATGAAAGAGGTTCTGGTACAATTCAAATTCGTCTTCATTTAGGTTTATTTTTGCGAAAACGAGTGATTTAGCGAATGAATAGTCACAAACAATACCTGGTTTAAAGAGGTCGGTTCTATTAAGCTCATCACGCTTTTGATGGTAGCGTTCTGCCAGAAAGCTCAACTCAAGGGCAAAGCCATGTTGCTCGGGGTTTTCATAGAATTTAGGGAGGAAAGGGTTGTCTCTGAATTCTTCGAGCATTACTCTTGAACTCCAACGTTCGGCTAATAATTTCGACAACGTGGTTTTTCCAGAACCAATATTACCCTCAATAACCACGTACTCATATTCGTTCGGACGGGCCATTAAGGTCTGGGAATAGTTTGCAAACCGATGTCCGAAAGCAAATTAGAGTAACTTCTTTTTAAAAGTGGATGTTTCCAGTCCGGAACAAGCTGACACAGTGGTTTTAGTGCAAAGTCACGTTCATGCAAGTGTTTGTGCGGAATTGTAAGACTAGCCGAATGATGTATGAGGTTTTCTGCACAAAGAATATCGATGTCAATAATACGCGAAATCCATTGTGTAGCTTTCCGAACTCTGCCGATTTGTCCTTCTATTTTTAGAATTTCAGTTAGAAGCAGTTCGGGTTGCAGACGCGTTTCCACCAAAATGGCCTGATTAAGAAAACGAGTTTCAGATTCAAAGCCCCAGGGTTCGGACTCCATTATTTCAGATGATTTTGTAATGGTTCCGATTCGTTGCTCGATTAGACGGAATGCTAGACTAATGTTAGCGCTTCTGTCGCCAAGGTCGGAACCTGTCAATAGAACATATTTCTCTAGTGTTTCTGACATTTTCGACAAATATAACTGATGCTTTATACTCATTCTAGGGTTGAAATCTAAGTTGTGTCACAATTGATAACAGCGGTGATGCTTGCTGTATAATTCGGTGATTACCTTTGCGTCACAAAACAAAACACATTTAGATGAAACAATTTTTTAAATTCATGTTTGCCAGCGCTTTAGGGTTGGTTGTCGGCATATTCCTATTGTTTGCCATTCTTGCAGGAATCGGAGCGTCAATGGGCGACAAGCAGACTGTAGAGGTTAAAGACAAATCAGTACTACATGTAAAACTCAACTTCGAGATTAAAGAAAGAGGCGTAAGTAGCCCTTTTGGAAATTTTGATCCACAAACTTTTGAAGCTAAACCTTCCGTTGGGTTGAACGACATTCTTGCAATCTTAAAAAATGCAGCTAACGATGATAAAGTCAAAGGGATTTACCTTGATATGCAAAGCGTTCCAGCTGGTATGGCAACTATTGAGGAAATCAGAAACGCACTTCTCCAATTTAAAGAAAGTGGGAAGTGGATTATTTCTTACTCAGAAGTCTATTCGCAGAAGGCATACTACTTGGCCTCAGTTTCTGATGAGCTTTGGTTGAATCCACAAGGAATGGTTGAGTGGAAAGGTTTGGGATCTCAAATGATGTTCTTGAAAGGTATGTTTGAGAAACTTGAAGTTGAGCCACAAATTATCCGGTACGGAAAGTTTAAGAGTGCGGTTGAACCATTGATTTTGGATAAAATGAGCGCTGCAAACCGCATGCAGACCATGACTTATTTGAACGACTTATGGAATAAAATCCTTCAAGGTACTTCAGAAGGAAGAGGAAAAACTATTGAGGAGCTGGATGGTTTTGCTCAAAATGCAACAATTCAAAATGGAAAAGATGCTCTGGAGAATGGTTTGGTAGACAAACTTCTATACAAGGATGAAGTAATGGTGAACCTTCGTGCCAAATTGGAGATTGAGAATGAAGATGATAAAATTAACTTCATTGGACTAGCTAAATACAAAGACGCTCCTAAAGCAAAAGTAGACGGTGAAAAGGTTACCAAGAAGGAAAAAATTGCCATCGTTTATGCTGTGGGTAGTATTGAAAGTGGACAGGGAGATGATGAGACAATCGGTTCTGAGAGAATCTCTGCTGAGATTAGAAAGGCTAGAAAAGACGACAAAATTAAAGCGATTGTTTTGCGTGTGAATAGTCCTGGTGGAAGTGCTTTAGCTTCTGACGTCATCTGGAGAGAAGTTGTTTTGGCAAGAGAAGCGAAGCCCGTTGTAGTTTCTATGGGTGATGTTGCTGCTTCTGGCGGTTATTACATTGCTTGTGCTGCTGATACCATCTTGGCTCAGCCTAATACTATTACAGGTTCAATCGGTGTGTTTGGAGTGTTGATGAACGCACAGAAAATGATGAATAATAAACTTGGAATCATGATTGATACGGCAAAAACAAATCGTTTTGCTGATTTGGGAACACCTTTTCGCCCGCTTACAAGTTTAGAGAGGGAGATAGTTCAGAATGGAGTAAATGAAATTTATGAGGATTTCATTACAAAGGTTGGACAAGGTCGCGGAATGACAACGGCACAGGTTGATTCAATCGGTCAGGGACGTGTATGGAGTGGAGAAGATGCGCTTGAAAACGGTCTTGTTGATTTGTTGGGGGGTATTGATGATGCAGTTGAAATTGCAGCAAATATGGCTGAAGTTGAAAACTACCGCGTAGTTGAATATCCAGCTCAGAAAGATCCTATTGAGCAAATGATTAAGGAGATTTCTGGTCAAGGAGAGGAAGTATTCCTAAAACACAGACTCGGACAATACTATGAGTACGTAAAGGATGTGGAAGATTTGATGAAGATGGAAGGAGTTCAAGCTAGACTTCCGTATCAACTTTATATCGATTAAGAAGAATTAGATTTCCAAGATCTAGATAATTAAAACCCCAGAACCGTAAGCGGTTCTGGGGTTTTCTTTTGGCTCAATTTTCAATTATAAAGAACTTCCTGTGGAAAGAATACTCTTCATCAGAAACTTTTGCCACATACATTCCAGTAGGAAGTCCGCGAATTACAGTTCGATCAGAATTCATATTCTGCACCATTACTAACCTTCCTTGGGTATCAACAATACGAACGGTCCAATTAGAAGCAACTCCTAAACGTAGGCTCACCGCATCTGAAGAAGGGTTTGGATAAATATCTAGCGAAGTTGAAACTTTGGTTTCAGTAATTCCAACTGGGTCGCATGGAGCGCCCGTAACAGCTGCTTCAGCATTTACGCGTCCGGTCCCAATAAGACCTGCGTACGGGGCGTTTTGCGCTAACCCGTCAATTGGGTCTGCAGAGGATTTTATTTTCGCTATTACTTCAGCTGCATTCAGACAAGGAAACTGAGCACGAACCAATGCCGCAATACCCGAAACAATGGGAGCTGCCATGGAAGTTCCTCCTTGAGGTGGTGTGTAATAAGTTACTCCGCTTAGATGAGCAGTAGTGGACACATCAATGCCCGGTGCACTTACATCTACCGAATCGTTTCTTGAAAATGTATTTAAACCATCCTCGAAAATATCAATAGCATCAACACCCGTAACGCTTAGTACGTGTTCATACGATGCCGGATAATACATGTCTCCCGAATTTTCGTTACCTGCAGATGCTACCATCACCACATCATTATTTACAGCAGCCCATGTTATTACATCCTGTGCCACTTGACTGAATGTTTTGTTGCCCCAAGAGCAATTGACAATAGAAGCCCCTTGCTCTACGCAATATTCAATCCCTTCATAGCCATGCGTAATTGTTGAAGTGTTGCCAGCAACTTTAACGGGTATAAACTTGCATTTGAAGCCAATTCCGGCATATCCTAAGTTGTTGTCAGCAGTTGCGGCAGCTATTCCGGTAACGGCATCTCCGTGTATCTCTCCATTCCTAAATAAATCGTTATCGTTTTCGGCCATATCCCAGCCTGCATAGTTATCTATGTAATTGTCAGAATCTTCATCTCCGTTCCCGATTGGGTCATCATAATTGTATTTGATATTGCCAACAAAATCTGGATGAAGGGTGTAAATAGCAGTTTCGGTAATGCCTATTACCACGTTGGTATCGCCTAGTGTAATGTCCCATGCTTCATACGCATTGATGTTATCATAATGATAGGGCATTACGCTGTTCAATTCAGTGTCATTCGGAACGTAATGGCTAAAGCTGACGAAAGACGGTTCGGCATATTGAATCCATGGGAGTTTGGAAAGCCCTTTTGTTGCTGCAAGGATGTCTGTTCCTATTGGAACGTTAACCTTATATAGAAGAGAAATGTCCGCCATCTTCCGACCATGTTCGTTAAACTCTCCCGATGGTGCGTGCGCACTCGGAAACTTTTTTTCCAATGTCTTAAAATTCAATAATGCGAATTGCTCATTAAGTTCTGGGATGGCAATTGCCGAATTTGAACAAGCAGAACGGTACTCTTGCTTGATTTTAATATTAATGACGTCACTTAAATACTGGTCGCCATTCTCGCTTGTTGCCAAGCTCGAATCGTATTGTTGCGCTAAAAGCGAAAAAGGAATAAGAATGAGTATAGCTAGTTGTTTCATGTTCCTGAAATTTACTTAATGTATGCCGGAATGGTTTCTAAGAATCGAAATTTGTTGTCATCCGTTACTTCACAACAGAAATGTTCGAGGCCGTTACTTATCAGTAGTAACGGAGCATTAATGTATCGGTTGTATCTCCCAACCTGAAAAAAAGTTTCTTTGTTTAGTTTTTCGTTCGGAGCCTTACATTCAACAAGTATTTGCGGCTCTCCTTGCGTGTTACAAATGAGAAGGTCAGCACGCTTATTACGTGCTCCTCCCTTCACTTGTCGTTCAATTTTCATCAGCGAAAGTGGGTAAGAAAGATCGTGTTGCAGAAGCGAAATGAGATTTTGTCGCACCCATTCTTCGGGTGTAAGAACCAAAAATCTCTTCCGAACCCAGCAGAATATAAGTTGCTTGTCGTCCTCTTTTTTTAGGCGCTGGGGATGTACTGGTAAATTGAGCTTGACAAGCATTTGCCGAATATAACCAACCTCTTTTGTGCTAAAGTGTGTTGTTCAAATAATTAAGCGTACATTGCGCGTTCATATAAATATATAAGATGAGTAACGGTACAGTAAAATTTTTCAATGAGACCAAAGGATTTGGATTCATTACTCCTGACGAAGGAACCAAAGATGTTTTTGTTCACGCCAACGGTTGTGTTGACGAGTTGAGAGACGGTGACAAAGTAAGCTACGATGTAGAAGAAACGCCTAAAGGACTAAGCGCTGCAAACGTAAAAGTGGTATAATCACCGCAACGTTTACAGTAGACGGAAAGCCCGTTACGCATTTGCGTAACGGGCTTTTTTTTTGTTTTAACCACTGATTATCGGTAGGAGCGCATTCCGTAATTTCACCACCAGATGAAAAACAAAGAAGAAATAGTACAGAATTGGCTGCCACGCTATACGGGCGTTGCGCTGGAGGATTTTGGGAAGTACATTCTACTCACCAACTTCCAGAATTACGTGGAGAAGTTTGCAGAAATGAACGGAGTGGAAGTGAACGGTAAAGACAATACCATGCCTTCTGCTACCGCAAATGATATTACCATCATCAATTTTGGGATGGGAAGTGCAAACGCTGCTACGGTTATGGATCTTCTTGGAGCCATTGACCCGAAGGCCTGTCTGTTTCTTGGTAAATGTGGTGGACTGAAAAAGAAGAATGAGTTAGGGGATTTGATTCTGCCAATTGCAGCTGTTAGAGGAGAGGGGACTTCAGACGATTACCTGCCTTCGCAAGTACCAGCTTTGCCTTCTTTTAGTTTGCAAAAAGCGGTTTCTACCACTATTCGAGATTACAATCAGGATTACTGGACAGGGACAGTTTATACCACAAACCGTAGAGTATGGGAGCATGACGAGCGGTTTAAGAAGAAGTTGCAGAGAATGCGTTGCATGGCTATAGATATGGAGACAGCAACCTTGTTCATTACAGGTTTTTATAATGAAATTCCAACCGGAGCATTACTACTAGTTTCGGACCAGCCAATGGTGCCAGAAGGTGTAAAAACGGCCGAAAGCGATAAGAAAGTAACCACCGGATTTGTTGATCGACACATTAAGATTGGGATTAGTTCGTTGGAGCAATTGAAGAACAACGGACAGACAGTTAAACACCTACTTTTCTAAGTATGCCTATTCGTAATATAATGGCAGACCTTCGGGCAGGAACTTATAAGGCTGTCTATTTCTTGCAGGGAGAGGAACCGTTTTATATAGACCGTATCTCCGATTATATCGCGCAGCATGCACTAACCGAGGACGAGAAAAGTTTTAATCAAACGGTTCTCTACGGATTGGATACGGATGTTGGAACCATTGTATCTGAAGCCAAGCGTTTCCCAATGATGGCGCAACGACAAGTTGTGATTATAAAAGAAGCACAGCGTATTAGAAATCTGATTCCAAGTGGAGAAGATGCTAAGAGCGAGTTGGTTGCGTATTTAGAAAATCCTCAGCCGAGCACGGTGCTGGTGTTTTGCCACAAGTACAAGAAGATTGATGCTAGAAAGAAACTAGGGAAAGCACTGAAGACTGCCGTTGAGAAAAATGGCGTTTTTTACACTTCTGAGAAAGTAAAAGATTGGACCCTAGCTACTTGGATTGGTGACCACGTGAAGACTTTGGGTTATCATATCGACCCAAGAACATCAACCATATTGGCGGAATACCTAGGTAACGACCTCGCCAAGATTGATAACGAGTTAGGGAAGCTTTTCATCGATCTGGAAAAGGGCGGCAACATTACGCTTGATCTTGTTGAACGTCACATTGGAATTAGCAAGGATTTTAATGTGTTTGAGTTGCAGAATGCCATGCTTAACCGAGATGTAAATAAGGCCAACCGGATAATTATTCACTTCTCAAAAAACCTGAAAGACCATCCCATCATGATGCTTACGGCAACCATGTATGGCTTCTTTTTCAAGATTATTCTGCTGCAGTATTTACAAAAGCGAGGAAGAGCTAATGAAGCTGCTAAAGTGCTTCGAGTTAATCCGTATTTCATTAAAGATTATCAGCTGGGAGCACGAACTTTTCCCGAGAAAAAGCTGCGCAATATTATTGGCTACTTGCGCGATGCTGACCTTAAAAGTAAAGGAATTGGAAATCCAAGCACGAATGCAGGAGACCTAATGAAGGAACTGGTGTTTAAGATTTTGCATTAGGCTACCGAACCAGATGCACGACTCCTGAGTATTGGTGACCGTAGTTGTCTAAGTCTAGAATGTAGAATTTATAGGTGTAAACACCAGCCTCTACTTGCTTGCCTTTGAACGTTCCGTTCCAATGGAGATCTAAGTCGTTAGATACGAATAGCAATTCGCCCCAGCGGTTGTGAATTTGCATGTTGTATTCGGTAACGCCCTCGCCAGTGCCGAAGAATGTTTCGTTGATGTTGTCGGCATCGGGCGTAAACGCAGATGGGATGTAGAATGTGAATATTGATTTTACTTTCACCCGGTCATACTTGATATCTTGGCAATCGCCATTGGTAACGGTTAATCTTAAGTCATAGATTCCTGGTTCATCATATAAGTGCATCGGGTCAATGTCTGTTGATGTTGCACCATCCCCCAAATCCCAATCCCAAGTTAAGGCGTGTTCAGATTCGTCAGTCAATTCAATAATCGCATCAAGAAATAGTAGTTCGTCAGCACTCTGCGAGAAATCTGCCACAGGCGTAATGTTCGCCCGAACTGCATTTTCCTCCGTAATAACAGTATTGCAACCTTCGGTGCTGGTAACCGAAAGTGTGATATCGTAATAACCAGAATCAGCATAGGTGTTTTGCGGACTAATTTCAGAGGTAATAGTGCTATCTCCTAAATTCCATTCATACGAATCAATAAGTCCGGTAGTAATCGTTGATTGATTTTCGAAAACCACATCATGCGGTGTACAGCCCTCTGCTTCAATCAAATTGAAAATAGGTTCTGGATTTGGAAAGACTTCAACCTGAGTTGAACCTGAAGCAACGCAGCCACTATCAGATGTTGCGGTAAGCGTAGTAGTAAAAACGCCATAATCTAAATATGTTGTGGTAGCTGTAACGCCCGTTGTGATAATTGTATTTCCAAAATCCCAATCCCAATTAGTTATTGTATCGTCTTGAGGGGTGGAATTGTTGATGAAAGACGTTTGGTCATTTAAACACGTGTCAATTCCTGAAATGCTGATAACTGGAGTTGGATTTACGATAACGTCTTTAATAATCGTGTCCTTACAGCCATTGTCTGTTTCCACCACAAGTTCCGTTTGATAAATTCCTGCTTGAACATAGGAATATGAAGGGCTAGTTGCGGAAGCAGTACCTGTTCCATCACCAAAATCCCACTGCCAAGTATCAAGTGTAGATGCATTTACGTTTGATTCATCGGTAAAATCGGTTGCTAGGCCCTGGCAAACGATATTAGAAGAAAACTCGGCTATTGGCTTATCGTGGATAACTATAGTGGTTTGGGTTTGGTCGTAGCATCCAGCCGCATCGGTAATGCCTAGCGTAACTGTGTATGGACCAAAAACGAAATTGTTGTAGGAAAACGTTGGGTCATCCAGTGTGCTTGTAGTATTCGGAAATGCAGGGATAAAGTCATTATCGCCAAAACTCCAAAATACACTTGCAGAGCTTCCTGTGGATTCATTCAGAAACTGAATGACTTCTTGTTCGCAAAACGCTTGTCCATCCGAAATATTCATTACTGGATTTGGTAGTGGATAAACATTGGTTGTTGAGCTTGCTGTAGCAGTACATCCGTTTACATCAACTACACCTAAACTGATTGTGAAATTCCCATCCGTGGTGTATGTCTGAGTTGGAATCGAGTCGGTGTTGATGGCGCTTCCATCACCAAAATCCCAACCATAAAGAAGTCCTGTTCCCGAGCTGTTATCAACCATTATAGTTTGATTGCCCAAGCAAATATCGGCAGGCTGGGGAAAGTCGGCAACGGGTGCTGAAAATACAACGACCTCTACATCATCCGTTCCAATACAGCCATTAATGTCTGTTCCAGTAACAGTAAAAGTTGTAGTCGTACTGCCGCTGAAAACAGGATTGGTAATTAATGGGTCACTGAGACCAATTGTTGGGTTCCAACTGTAATAAACCCCGCCAGAAGCTGTTAGTTGAACATTCTGCTGGCCTTCGCACATGCTGTTATCTGCACCAGTCGTTACAACAGGCAACGGATTTACGTCAATGGTCATATCGTCCGTGTCTTCGCAGCCATTTGCATCCGTAACAGTAAGGGTATAATTGGTAGCTGCTGTGGGCGATGCTTGTGTTGTAGCGCTCGTTCCATCCGCCAAATCGGTAGTTGGGGTCCAGCTGTACTGTCCGCCACCTGATGCAGCCATTGTTGTTACATCCTGATCACAAATGTTTTGGTCCGTACCAGCATCAGCAACAGGTAATGGATTAACCGTAATCTCGATATCATCTACAAATGGGCATCCATTTGCATCTATCACACCAAGTGTATATGATGTAGTTGCTGTTGGAGTAGCTGTAGGATTACTGATGCCAGGGCTATCCAAGCCAGTTGTAGGACTCCATTGAATGGTTTCACCGCCAACCAAACCGGTTGCGGTTATTTGATAGCTATCTCCATCGCAAACTGCTTGGTCAACTCCTAAAGTGAAGTTTGGCAATGCATTTATTGTTACCTGAGTAGTACTAGATTCCGTACAACCTTCGGAATAAATTGTTAATTCCACATCGAAAGTTCCGGACGTCAAGTAGGTGTGCGACACCTGTCCGCCTGAGCTGGTGTTTCCATCGCCAAAGTCCCATTGGAAATCAGTTATCTGCCCTGTGGCAACTGCAGATGCACTTTCAAAATCTACAGGAAGTCCGAGACATTGCTGAGCAGAGGTGACAATGAAAGCTGGGTTAAGCGTGTTGCAGAATTGATGCTGGTTATTAGCGCCCCCAGTAGCTGCAGTAAATCCCCAGAAGACATTTGGATTCCCTCCAAAAACAGTGTTGATGATATCTCCCGTATAAGATAATCGTAAAGCACCATCAAAATTCACGGTTAGCGTGTTGGTAGTGGCATCCCAAACTACATTTAGTTGATGCCACGCACAGTCCTCCACATTGCCTGTTGTGGCACTTGTCTGAACAGGGCCTGCCAATGTATTTGCACCTCCATGCGAAACATCTCCGTTTCGTTGAATGCCTATATGGTCAAATGCAGGCTCAGGGTTGTTCTGGTAGGTGTCTAGCTCAACAGCAACACTCGGGCTGATGCCCTGATATCCGATTCCACCTCCCGAAGTCCCTGCGTTAACACTGAGAGATTGCAGTACAAATGCCAAGCCATCTGCACCGCCATCATCGCACCCTAGAAACACGTCAAACGTGAAGTCAAAAGAGTTGGAAAGGTCAAACAGGTTTACATTCCAAACAGACCCACCCTGTCCACCCTGAGCGGTGGTTAATTGATAGCAGTTACAAGATGTCTGAGCTGCACTCCCATTTATCTGGTACTGTGCCGTGCTACGGAGCGGCACCAGAGCAATAGTAAATACAAGTATCGAGAAAGAAAGAAGGTTTTTGAATGGCATTATTGTCTCATCGTGTCAACGTCACTTTACCACGGTATTCGTGATCATCATTTTTCCAGTCGAGGATGTAAAAGTAGTAGATGTACGTTCCTTGCTGAACTTGTTTTCCTTTAAATGTCCCGTCCCATTTCAAGTTTTTGTCATTCGAAACGAAAAGAAGTTCGCCCCAACGGTCGTATAGGTACATGGCGTATTGCGTAAACCCTTCGCCAGTACCAAAGAATTCTTCATTAATGTCATCGGCATTTGGTGTGAAAGCATTCGGAATATAAAATGTGAATATCGGTTCAACTTTAACCTTTCCACTAATTGTATCCATACAACCGTATTGCGTGGTTACATATTGAATCACATTATATTCACCTACAATTACTGGAAACCGATTAGTTGCATCTTGCTCTGTGCTGTAGCTTCCATCACCAAAATCGTAATACCATTCGGTTACGTTTTCGGATGCCCCATCGGTGAAGTTGATTTCCGTATCCAGTAGGTCAACAAGATAATTGTCTGCGGCAAAAAGCGCATCTGGCTTCGGATATTCTGTAATGTAGTTAATCACCGTGTCAGATGTAACGCATCCATTTCCGGAAGTTGCTTGTAACGAAACAGTGTAATTCGCAATATTCAAATCGGCTAGTGTATCGTTGTTGTATACGTTGAACGGGTTTTGGTTGTTTATTGGGCTATTACCATCACCCAAATTCCAAATGTATTGGGAGATGGAGTAGGCAGCGGGAATGCTACAAAGCTCCTCAAACTGAATACGAAATGGCTGACATCCTTCTGTCTTATCTGATGTAAACGTAACCACAGGAAGAGGGAATATTTCAACTGGATGTTCAACGGTATCAATACAGCCCTTGTCGGTTTCAGCAATCAGCGAAACAGGGAAGAAGCCGTAGTCTGAATATACATGGCTCGTATCTGTACTACTGGAATAAGAAGCATCTCCAAAGTCCCAATTCCAATTGGTGATTACATCGTTTAACAGATTTGGAACAGAAGCAAGACTCTCAAACCAAGTAGTGTCTTCCAAACAGTTTTTTAAGCCATTGCTGAATTCAGAAATGGGTAATGGATGCACCACGGCATTTCCCAAATTCAAGGAGTTGATACACCCAGCATCGGTTGTAATGGTTAGCGTTGCGTTGTAAAACCCATGCTGAATGAACTCAACGCTTGGGTTTTGGTCGGTTGACGTTTGTGCATCGCTAAACTCCCAACTCCAATCGGTTATAGGATAACTGCCGTTAGAACTAGATAGGTCTAAAAACTGGTTTTCCAACCCGAGACAAACGGAATCGAAAGTGAAGACCGCAATAGGAACGGGATAAACTTCAATTGTTTGGGTGGTGTCATCGGTACAACCGAAAGTGGTTTCTGCGCTCAGAGAAACAGAGTAAAACCCAGCTGATGGATAAGATTGAGCAGTAGGGTTCTCCAGTACTGAGGTATTCGAATTGCCAAAGTCCCAATTCCAAGAATCAATTAAATCGATGGGCCCTGCTATTGACTGGTCCGTGAATGCAATCTCTTTATCCTGACAGTCATTAGCAAAGCTAAAACTAGCTGTTGGGAGAGGATAAATAGTTGTGGTTTGAGTGATGCTATCCGCACAACCCAGCGCGGAAACTGCAACCAGTTTAGCCGTAAATGTGCCATCTGTTCCGTAAGTGTTGGTGGGTGCATAGGCTGCACTAGCATTTCCATCACCAAAGTCCCAAGCAATACTTTGAATAGAACCTGAAGAAATGGTTGTGAGATTAATGAAGATTGAAGGTTCATTCAAACACACGTCTTGAACAGAAAAATCAACCAAAGGATCTGGGTCAATTACTACAGCCACAGAATCAGTTTTAATGCAGCCGCTGCTATTCGTTACAGTTACGGTGTAAATAGTTGTTTCTAGTGGTGTAACCGTTGGGTTCTGAATGATTGCATTGCTAAGTCCAACCGTAGGCGACCATGAAAAAGTAGCACTGGTAACACCCGAAACTCCAAGCTGGGCTATTCCTCCAAGACAGAAAGAGGTATCCCCAATGGCAGTTGCTGGTGATGCCGGTAGCTCTGTAATCGATACAAAATCTGTATCGCTACAAACTCCGTTCAGCGTTATCATTCTATAATCCACATCGCCAGCTGGATTGATTGTGACAGATGCCGCACCACCAATAATAGAGTTGTTGGTGATATCAAACCACTCGTAATCAACACCGTCAGAACCGTTTAACGTTACCGCATCTCCTGCACAATACGTTTGGTCGGGCCCAGCATCGGCCGCTGGAGTTGGGTCAATTGTTACCGTAACATCATCAGTAGGTTCAGGTACAGTAGATTGGCAGTAATCGTTTGCTGTAACCGTATAGGTAGTAGTGGCTGTTGGGTTTACGTAAATCGTATCTCCCGTCATCCCGTTAGACCAAGTATACGTGTGATTACCCGCACCTCCTTCCGCATGCGCCCAAAGTTTTGCGGTTCCGCCACAAAAAGCAGTGTCGCCAAATGCCTCAACTACCACAGGCGTTACATCATTTATATAAATCATAATAGTGTCCGAACCGCAAACACTTGTCTGCACATCAATAATTACGGTTTCAATTCCTTCAGGTGTTCCATCAAAAACGGGTTCAATGAGAAAACTGGTAGAAAGTGTATTCGCTGGAATTGTTACCGAAGTAGGAATCGTAGGAAAATCTACTCCGTTGGTTGCCGTTCCGGTTACGTTATAGCTAACCGTATAAGGACTGGAAATTGTTTCGCTAAGCGTAAAAGTGACTGTAGCATTTGAGCAGTTTTCATATGCGGTAGAATCTGCAGTGGCGGTAGTGGTTGTAATCTCAACCACGGCACTTGTTAAACTTCCTTCGGCTAGAAAAACACCTGAATCCCAAATGCCATCGCCACCATCAGCAATCATTAGGGTCAGATGGTACGTTTCACATGCCTGAACCGTGCTGGTTGCGGTAAGCAGTGTAGTGAAACCATCGTACTGCACGGTTGCACCACCAGCGTTGTCTACATAATACTGACCGTTGCTACCTCCATTTATAGTGTTTATGGTAACAGGTATTCCTGTTCCCGGAACGACAGCAATGTTTTGCTGTCCTGCAATGCCGGGGCCGCTTATATAGAAAGCAAAGGCATCGTTAAATCCAGAATTTACCCACTCAGGATATTCTTCTGAGCCGAAGACGTAATCAAACTCAATGGAGTTGGAAAGTGGAATAAAGTCGAATTCTAGTACAACGGCATTATACGTTTGGGCACCAGCCAAACCATTCAACAGGTTGTTTCCTGGTTGCCCATTATCCTGTCCTGCACTCCCTGTATTGTTTGGCCCAGGCGCTAATGTTACTGGTCCGGTACAAAGAACAACCCCGCTGTTCATGCCAATATTACTGGCTGCACCATTAAATGTGCCTGCTGCTAGGGGAGACCCAGCCAACGTTGCATTGGAAACCGTAATTCCTGGGCCCGCAAGTGTTTGGGCAAGTGCAGTAGCGTTTAACCCTCCATTCACCGTCAATTGTGCAAACGCACTAGAAGAAGCAGAAAAATAAATCCCTGCAACAGCCATGAAAGTTAGAAAGCGCTTAGTAGCGGGAGTCATTTTTTGTTGAATGGGTAATAAGTGACCCAAAATAAAGCAATCAAGGCAGCTATCCAATTTAGAACGGCACGCCATTTCTTCTAATGCTTAGACCATTTAGATTAAAGCGGGTTGCTTAGACCAAGAACTATCTTTTGGGCAATGGAACTCCTTAGAGTAACACGGTTATTATCATCGCCTACAGGTGTTTTCTCACAGTCGTTAGCTGTATACTCAGCGGTTTATTGCTTCACCACCTTCACAGAAAAGCTTCTGCCCTTGTCATCTGTTCCATTAAGAATATAGATGCCAGAAGGCCAAGAGGAAACATCAATAACTTCTCGACTGTCATTCTGAGTGAAGCGAAGAATCTCTTTTCCACTCGCATCAACTACCGTCACTTCGAGTGCGCGACCAGAGGAAGCGTGTATCGAGAAGTCAATATTCAAAACATCACTCACAGGATTAGGCCATACATCCTCTGGGGTGAGACTTGCGGTCAAATCATTGCAGCAACACCTTCCGTCTTGCTGTAATGACACCCTCTTTTACAAGCACCGCCACATAAACACCCCTTGGCAAATGCCCAACCCCAATTTCTTCCCTATTAGAAATTAAACGCTTCCCAAAAACCAACCTTCCTGTTGCATCAAACAGTTGTAGTTGCCCCAGCTGTTTACTTTCTATTTCAATAGAAACCGTTTCTGTGGCTGGGTTTGGGTACAAGCTAAAACCTTCTTCTTGCTCTATATCTCCTGTTCCTAAGTAGATGGAATCTGGTATTACAGATACCCCATCTATGTAGTAGTATGCAAAACTCCAATAATCTGGTTGGTTTGGTCTGAAAGCTCCACCTCCCTCGACAAAAAGCGTATCAGTTTCTACATCAGTATCGAAGTTCCCGATAGTCAGGTAACGTTCACCTCCTTGGGCGGTAAAACTCCCCTCAACCTTCATCCAACCTTGTTTATCAGTTAGAAACTCAGCTCCTTCGTACCTTACTTGCGGTTCTAGCGCTAATAACCCTTGTAAATCTGCTGGCGGTAAGTTCTGAGAAAAATATGTTCCAATGTTTCTACTGGCGAACCAGCAGCTATCCATTATTGACACATTGAATTCAACGTGATAGCTTGTACCCTCAGCCATTGCCTCTATGAGCTCAACATTCATGAACTCGCGAAGCAGATTAGTTTCGAAAAAGGCAATCAAACCTATATAACCTTCACCTATTAATGGCTCACCTCCCCCCCCGAAACTGGAAGGTGTTGACCAATCTGATGGAAAGCATGGATGATAATTGTCTGGAGAAGAATAGTGCTGAATCCAAGGAACAAGCTCCTGAGGAGAACTCAAAGATTGTGGAGAACAACTCTCAGGATAATCGAAACTACCGTTGGGTACTAGCTCTTGGGCATTTGCAACACTGCA
>JBLIGB010000013.1:0-18962 GCA_047636795.1 Bacteroidia bacterium
GAGGCGCTGAGAATTTACTCTCGCCCAACCTTTTAGCAATGGTTTTACGCATCTGAGAAACTTCTTCCTCATGGAAGCTTTCAACTTGACTTCCAGCTGAGAATCCAACTCCAGGTTGGTATGCTTCTACATCTCGCTTGATGATTCTTCCTCCGTCACCGCTTCCGCCAATTAGAGAAATATCTATGCCTTTATCCGAAGCAAGTTTCTTGGCTAAAGGTGATGCTTTTACTCTTCCGTTTGAAGAAACGGTAGCATGTACAATTGCTTTTGGTGCTTCAGAAACAACAGGTTTCGATTTTTCTGCGATAGGTGCCGGTTTAGCTTCTGCAAATTCTTCCTTCGTCTCTTCTTCCTTCGTCTCTTCTTCCTTCGTCTCTTCTTTTTCTGTCTTGGCAGAGGCGTCTGTCTCTGCATCTAGCAGCGGCTGAATGTCTTCTCCCTTCTCGCCAAGAATAGCAAGAATGGAGTTGATGGGAGCGACTTTGCCTTTCTCTACACCGATATGAAGAAGTACGCCATCTTGGAATGATTCAAATTCCATTGTCGCCTTATCAGACTCAATTTCGGCCAATAGTTCTCCTTCTTCAACCTGATCGCCAACCTTCTTGTGCCACTCAGCAACAACACCCTCAGTCATGGTGTCGCTCAACTTTGGCATTCTTACAATTTCTGCCATTTTATTCCTTTATAAATGGATAATCAGCTTGTGTATAAACGTCTTCATACAAATCTTTTCCTTCGGGGAATGGTGATTCCTCAGCAAACTTTATGCACTCGGCAACAGTAGCTTTAACTCGTGATTGAATTGCCTCTAGTTCATCATCCGAAGCATACTTATTCTTCACAATCGTATCACGTAATTGCTGAATTGGATCCTGCGCTTTGTACTCCTCTACTTCTTCTTTAGTTCTGTATTTAGCCGGGTCAGACATGGAATGCCCCTTGTATCGATACGTCTTCATTTCTAGTAATGTTGGACCTTCGCCCTTTCTAGCACGTTTTACCGCTTTATCAACGGCTGTAAAAACAGCCTCAAAGTTCATTCCGTCTACCTGCTCACTAGGCATTTCGTAGGCACTGCCAAGCTTGTAAAGATCGGTTACGTTTGAAGTTTTCTCAACGGAAGTTCCCATTGCATAGTTGTTATTCTCAATGATGAAAACGACCGGAAGTTTCCATGTCATAGCCATATTTAAGGTTTCGTGAAAGGCACCTTGGCGAATAGCCCCATCTCCCATATAAGTGAGCGTAACACTCTTGTCTCCTCTATACTTATCTGCGAATGCAATCCCTGCTCCTAGAGGAATCTGACCACCTACAATACCATGCCCTCCAAAGAAATTTTTCTCCTTTGAAAACATGTGCATAGAGCCGCCTTTTCCTTTTACGATACCGGTTGTCTTGCCAAATAGCTCGGCCATGATTTTCTTGGCAGGTACTCCAAGAGCTATTGGATGAACGTGATCCCGATAAGCTGTTATGAATTTATCTCCTTCTTGTGTTGCTTCTACGCTCCCTGCCAAAACCGCTTCTTGTCCAATATATAAGTGGCAAAAACCACGAATTTTCTGTTGGATGTAAAGCTGTCCAGCCTTCTCTTCAAACTTGCGCCAAAGAAGCGTTTGTTCATACCATTTCAGGTAGGTTTCTTTTCCAAATTTCTTGCTCGCCATGACCTTGATTTACGTACAAAAATAGAAGTTCGAATGTAACCATGAATCGGTTAGCAGACTTTAGATGAAATAACAGAAATGAGTACGAAAGGTTCTTAGCTACTCTTCAGGTATTCGGCTTCAAAACCGAAAGGAAGTAGGTTTGCGGAGTCTTCAAAAATCCAAACTGTATCTCCTTGACTACCCAAAATCAATCTAATGGGCGACTTCTGTTTGTTTTGATACTCCATAATTACTTGCCTGCAACTTCCGCATGGCGAAAGAGGCTCTGTAATAGCGGATTTGGTCGTATTTACAGTAATCGCCACTGTTTCAACAGGCTCGTTGGGATGATTTGTAGAGGCTGAAAAAAGCGCAACGCGCTCTGCACACAGACCTGATGGATAAGCAACGTTTTCCTGATTGCTTCCGAGAACTGTTATACCGTTGACCAATTTTAACGCTGCTCCTACAAAGAACTGCGAGTATGGTGCGTAGGCGTTTTTGGAAGCCTCATCAGCGGCATTGAGTAGTGCGAGGTCTGATTCAGATAGTTCGCTTTTTTTTAGAGAAAGCCCTTTTATTGTAATTGAGAATTCGGCCATAGTTCCTAGAATAGTGCAGGTGGAATGTACAACTTACTTCTGAATAAGAACCGTAGCGTAAGCCGCTATGCCTTCTTTGCGACCCACAAAACCAATTTTCTCAGAAGTGGTGGCTTTTATGGAAACTGCATCCTCATCAACTTTCATGATTTCGGCCAGAATGGCTTTCATATCATCAACATGTGGATTGACTTGCGGCTTTTCCAAAGCAATAGTGCTGTCTATGTTTCCGATGGAGTAGCCTTTGTCTTCCAAAAGTTTTACTACACCGCGAAGCAGAATTTTACTGTCAATGTTTTTATAATCTGATGATGTATCTGGAAAATGAAAGCCAATATCACGCAAGTTGGCGGCACCTAGAAGCGCATCGCAAATAACATGAATGAGCACATCTGCATCTGAATGTCCGACTGCCCCAAACTCAGAAGGAATCAGTTTTCCTCCCAACCAAAGTTCTTCGCCTGTGGCAAGTTGGTGAACATCATAGCCGAAACCGACTCTGATTTGCATTAGTCTACAGATTCTGCGTTCCTCTCTTCGTTTTGCTTCTTGAACGCCTCGAAGTCAAACGTAAGTGTGAAACGTAATGTGTTTTCCAGTGGATTTCTCTGCGTGGTTGGAATTAAGTACGCAAAATCTAATCCGAAAACGTTGTATTTGATTCCTGCACCAACAGTAAAAAATTGTCTATTCCCTTTAGATGCTGCTTCATGAAAGTACCCAGCCCGAATGGCAAACAATTTGTTGTACCAGTATTCCATCCCAACTGCAAGGTTAATCTCGCGCAGTTCTTCTGCACTGCCTCCCGGGGCATCTCCAAACGAAGAGAACATTCCGTTTGGAACACTCCGATTTGGGTCTTTTCCTGCAATAATTTCATTGAAAGTAGGGTCCGCGTTTGATGGATGATCTCGTTGGCCAGGGTCTGACCCTGGTGGTAAAGCAGCATTTAAATATGCATTCTCCCCATATTCCGGTGGTGTTGGTACCATCAGTTTATTAATATCGAAGTAGAGGCCAATTGAATTACGGTCGTCAGCAAAATATTTGAAACCTACTCCAAAACGGAAATTGATTGGAATAAAGTCTTCCTCGTTTGTTTGTGTGTAAGAAACTTTACCGCCAATGTTGGAAATGTTTAAACCAGCTGTAAGGACTGTTTTCTTATCGGCAATTTCAATTTTTTCTGTTCGGTAATAAAAAGAAATATCAGCCGCTGCTGTTTGTGCAGCTTTGGTATCAGCACCACCTACATTTATACCTCCTGTTAAGTTAGAGTAGATATATCTCAGTGAAATACCACCTGAGAATTCTCGAGATAATTTTCGAGCGTAGCTTACATCTATTGCGAATTCACTTGGAGTAAAATTACCAATGCTGTTTCCTTGATTATCAGTAAAAGCAATTTGTCCTAGACTGAAAAATCGTAAGGAACCTGAAAGCGTTTGTTGTCCTTTCTTTCCAATTTTTCCATAACCCGAAATGTATGCCAAGTTGATATCTGGAACTAACGCTCTTAACCATGGAGTATAGGAAAGCGAAAACCCCATTTTATTATCGATGAAGGCCATTTTTGCTGGGTTCCAATGAATGGAGGCTCCATCTGCATCTGTGGCAGCACCTACATCTCCCATTGCTCCAGCACGTGCATCAGGCGAAATCATTAAAAATGGAACAGCGGTGGTAATTGTGTTTAGTTGAACCTCATCAGCACGCTGCCCTTGGCCTGTTGGGCTTTGGGCGAAACCAAACGTGGAAGCCATCAACATTACCAAAAATAGAGAGCCGAAACTCTTGGAATTAGACATCATTTCTTTTTTGAGGGCGGCAAATATAGCCATTGTCTGTAGTGCGAATGTTAGTTGAGAATTACGAGGCGTTCGATTTGTTCCGCCTTCTGTCCGTCAGGTGTTTTTATCTTCAAATTGTAGAGGTAAACACCTCTACCTATTTTCTGACCATAGTCGTCTAAACCATCCCATTGTACTTGGTCGTTTCTGAAACCATTAGAAATAACTGTTTCGTTTATTGTTTTAACCAACTTTCCCGAAACTGTGAATACCTGAACCTGAACGTCTAAGCTGTTACAGGCTTGATTGTGCTCAAACATAAAAGCCGTATTTGTGGTGAATGGGTTTGGGTAGTTGAGTACATGGTTCAGTGCAAGCTGAGCAGATTCGGCCACTACAAACTCGGTGTAAGATTCAGAACTGTTGTTGTATACATCCCAGATTTTTAGTTTCAAAGTGTGCGTGCCTTCACTTAACCCATTAAAGGGGTATACCACTCTACCGCTTTGGTAGCTGTCAAGATCGGCTTGGTAGAAATCATTGAGGTTAATTGTGCTTGTTGAGTTGTCGTCCAACACGGCAGTAATGTCATGACCGATTCCATTTCCAACGGTGTTGATTCCATTTGTGTCTGAAACAATTGCTAAAAGCGATGGGTTTTCATCAGTAGTTCCACCGTAGGCGAAGCTCTCATCATTCATGAAAAGTCCTACAACAGGCCCATTTTCATCAGCCGTTAAATTATCGCTGGAACCACCAATAATAAAATCTTCAAAATATCCACTGGCATTGGTGTTTTCTCCTTCAGCGTAGTAGCTTATTCTACCAAAGTCATAGGTATAGGCAATGTCTTTAGGAACAACAAACGAGAAACTGAACTCACCATTTGTTACACTTGCTTTTCCTTTGTATATCAGGTTCTTCTGCACGCTAAATGATCGAGGACTAGATCCAGGGTCATTTCCTAGAGTAGTGACATCCGTAGCTTTGTCAAATACGGTTGGATAAACGATACCGTTAAAATCTGGCATTAATTGTCCGTTTCTGTTTTTCATTCGACCAGTAACCGTAACGAGCTGTAGTGCATTTATTGTGTCCGTCAAAGAATTTACATCAGCGCCATTGATGGTTAGGGTTTCTACGTCATGTAATGGGAAAGCTAGTCGCTGTGCTGGATCACCGATTAGGCTGAAGTTTCGATTATTTACCGATCCACCACTTGCTACTTTGGTCATTCTAATAACGTCTCCCATGGTTGGTGGCCCCCAGAGTTGCTCGGTTAGTAAGTTGAGGTAGAAGTTTCTGTTAAGAGTAAAGTTTGGAGCAGAATACACTAGTCTAGAAGTTGTAAAAAGTGCAATACCACCACCTTCGGGATTTAGGTGAACAATCTCTCCCGCAGATATCCGGCTTGGGTCGTCATATCTTGTAAACTCGCAAGTTGCAGTAACAAACACAGGTAGGTTGGAGAAGTTGGTCCAACTATTAATGTCTGAAATACCCAATACGCGTTCGAGAGAGAGACCTAGTTCGCCACCGTGACCTGTGTAGTTGAATATAAGCGCGCCACGCTGTACTTCTGTGTTCATACTCCTATTCGCCTCTGGATAACGTTGTCCTCCTGGTGTTGATTCTTGTACGTATGAATCGAAATATATTTTGGTGATATTGTATTCTGGATATATTGTATCCACAATATTCGCCAACTGATCTGCCTGATTTAGGTGCGTATTATTGTCTTCGTCATCTGCCATAAAAACAATTCGGTTTCTCCAATCAGGCGAGCTGCTTACAGTCGTTCCATCTGGACATAAATGTGTTTCATCTAATGCAGCCGTTCCTACATCTTCGTATCGATAGATTTTATCAACTACCACGCGGGCATCCTCAATCGTCCTAACTACAAATCTGCCAATTCCAACATCAAGTGCATCCGTTGCCGAAGAGGCCCATGCTCCCTCATTTGAATCTAAAAGCCCGAAATAGTCATCTGATGCGTAGCTAATTGTTGGCACAAGAGATTGTACAGACTCATACGTAGGAACATAGTTTGTGTTGCCTGGTAATCGATCTTTATAGTCGTAAGACGCGTCACCAAATAGCAGTAAGTAGCGTGGGTAGTCTTGCCAGCTGTTGCTTCTATCATAGAGCATGCGCATGAAATCGCGAATGGCAGACACATCTTGCGCACCTGAAGAGAACTCATTGTAAACCTGGTCTGGCGTTACAATACGAACCGTAAGAGAATTGGTCTCATTCTGCCGGTGGAAATCTGCCAAACGTTCCGCTTCACTCAAGAAATTTGGGTGACAGACAATAATCATGTTGGCTTGGTTTAGCGCATGTAGGTTTTGATTTTCAACCCGCCCGATTGTTTCAATGTTATACAAGGCACCACCATTAAAAGCAACAAACTGACGAAGTGATTCCGTTTCGGACTTAAAGCTTGCTGTTGAACCTTGGAGACTCAGAATTCGCTGTTCTACATTAGTGGGGTCTGTAATTTCCCAAACACGAACCGAACTATTAGCGTTTGCAATTTGGAACTCGGAAGTGTTCCCCATACCAACAGATTCTAAACTTCTGAATGCCATTTGGCCTCCAGCCATGGAAAGATTTCTCTTAACAATAACATCTATATAATCGAGCCATCCGACTGCACTCGGAAGACCATTCTTATTATATGTCACCGATACGTTTGTATTACCCGAAGACAACTGAACCTCAGAGCAAGTTGTTCTTGCAACTGCTGTCGCAGAATAAATCCCAGTCGTTCCAGAAATGGTTTCTGCATTGACCACCGTACTTCCATTAACCTTAACCGAAAAAGTAGTTGGTGAGGAATATTTTCCAAGAAATTTAGTGGAAACATAGCCAACTGTACCTGGCAAAACGTTAGAAAAGCCAAAGTCAAAGTCATAGGTTGTTTCAATGTCAAACACTTCCCCAAACCATTGTCTTCCCGATTTAATCAGGTTTACATCATCCGCCTCATGAAACTGGTAATCTGTAAATGTGGTCACAGTATTGGTTGCAATCCCAGGAGATTCGGAGGTTGATGCAACGCGTCTTCCCATACCTCGGTCAGTGGTAATAAAGTAATAGGCTTTCTCTGAATAGACATTGAACTCATGTCTGAAAAGCCCACATACAGAGCTATCCTGAACCCAAGAATGTGGTCCCTTACCATAGAAAACGATGTAATCGTTTGCATCAAAGCTACCATCCGCTTCTCCTACCACTTCAATTGCATTTTGCTGTAAATCGTCATGCCTAAAGTCACTATTTGCTTGCGGCAACATGCCACCACCGTTTCCATAAACATTCAACCGTCTGGGATCAATTGCATTCACATCCATTCCCATCGCTTCCAAATCATTACGCGTAATTCGGTAGAGGCCATCCTGTCCAACCGCAATTTTATACCAGTTTCCGGTTGCTAATACAGACGTTGTGGCATTTGCGGTAGCAGCCGCTTTTGGCTTTCCATAAGGCGTTTGTCGAGTTTCTAAATCATAATCAACTAGTTTTTCAAGTTGACCCGTAGTAGCGTTTTTTCTGATTGGAACAAATGAAATACGAACATAGGCCTGTTTCATTTCAACGTAACGGTCAGCTTTTACCTCAACAGATGAAGGGAAAATCACACCATCTATAGCTTCTTTTTCTTTAGCGCTGAGAGCCTCAAACTTCAAATTTTGTATCGTTGCTTGTATAGTAGTGCTAGACGAAACCCTTACGTTTTGTACAACGTACGGTAGGGATTCTTCTCCCAAGAAAACCGCTCCTCCAAAGAAAAGATAGGTTTTAGAGGACCCATCAAACTTTACCTCCGTAACTGGCTCCTCCCAACTTATGGCGTCTTTTGCTTGAGGTAGATTTGCCTCCGACTCAGTTAAATCAGACTTGCTAACAGTTTGGCGTGTCTGGGCATTCACTAATGAGGTAATCATCAATGCGGCCAACCCAAACACAGATAATTTCAATATATTTTTCATTGTTCTACAGAAGGATTCGTTACGTTCGCAATCTTAATAAAAGTTATCATCATAATAACTACAACAGGTCTTCCGTTTGACCTTTAAAACAACGGAATATCCATGAAACAGCGGCAAAACGACATAAGTTCAGGAATATTGTGCAAAAACAACAATTTAAATCTACTTTGTTGTCAAGAATCCAAACTAAATTTATTCGTATTATTGTCTTTTAAATCCCAAAAAACCAGAATGCTGAATCGGTTTTTCATTGCCCTTGTGTTGATAATTGTAGGTGGTTGGTCGGCCAATGATGCTTTCGCTCAGGATCCACAGTTCACTCAATTTTATGCCAACCCGATCTATTTGAATCCAGCTTTCGCTGGTTCGAAGAGATGTCCGAGGGTCAACATGAACTATAGAAACCAGTGGCCAGGTATATCAGGCACATTCGTTACTTACAGTGCTTCATTCGATATGGATGTGAACGCGCTTCACGGTGGTATTGGTGGTCATTTCATGGCTGATCGTGCTGGGGAAGGCACATTGAACAGTTTTGAAGGTTCTCTTATTTATGCGTACCGAATGAATATTTCAAGAAAGTTCTCACTTCGTATTGGTGCGCAAGCCACAGTCATTCAACGCAGTATCGATTGGGAAAAACTCACCTTCGGAGATCAAATTGATGCCCGATACGGGTTCGTGCGTCAAACTCAAGAAGAAAGGCCGCCCACGGAGAGTACTATTTTTGCCGATTTCTCTGCTGGTATAATTGGATACACTGAAACTTTCTTCGTTGGTTTTGCTGTGCACCATTTGTCTCAGCCAGACGAGGGTTTCAACGGTATAAGCAAATTGCCGATGAAATTTACAGGTCATGCAGGAGTTAATATTTATTTTGGTAAAAGAAGAAGTCAAGCGAAGAAGTGGAACCTCTCGCCAAATATTTTATATCAACAGCAGCAAGATTTTCAGCAGCTGAATTATGGGTTTTACCTCTCGAAAGGGTTTATTGTCGGTGGACTTTGGTTCCGTCAAAGTTTTAATAATCCAGATGCATTTGCTGCGCTTATTGGATTTCAGCAAGGGGCGTTCAAGTTCGGTTACAGCTACGATGTAACAGTTTCGTCTCTCACCAACAATACAGCTGGATCACATGAGTTTTCTTTAGGGCTTCAATTTGGGTGTAAAAAGCCTAAGAAGAAGTTCCGGGCAATTGATTGTCCATCGTTCTGATACAATAACGTAACTAGATAGCCGTTTTCACGTTCAAAGCATGTTCCGAAACAACATAGTCATGAAGAATATCGAAATAAGTAGTTTCAAAGTATTAGGTCTTTTTGTTGCTGCCGCTTTCTTTTTGGGAGCTTGTCAAAAAGATCGTTCAGCCACTACGGGTTGGAACCAAAACGACCCGAAAAACGGTGGTTTTGAGGTTGCTCCGTGGGAAGGTCAGGAAACCGGTCCTGGACTTGTTTTTATTGAGGGTGGTACATTCTCCATGGGTAGAGTTGAGCAAGATGTTCGCTATGATTGGGATAATATTCCACGAAGAGCCACTGTTTCTTCATTCTATATGGATGAAACTGAGGTTACGAATGTTGATTACCGTGAATATCTTCACTGGGTCACACGCGTTTTTTCAGCCAGTTACCCTGAAGTTTACAAAAGGGCGCTACCAGACACATTAGTATGGAGGAGTAAACTTGGTTTTAATGAGCCGTACGTAGAGCTTTATTTAAGACACCCAGCCTATAATTATTATCCGGTAGTCGGTGTTAACTGGTTACAAGCAACTGATTATTGTGCTTGGAGAACGGATCGAGTAAACGAGATGATTCTTATAAGGGAAGGGATTTTGCAAACTAACCCAAATCAGGTTGATGAAGATAACTTCAACACTGATTCATATTTGGCAGGACAGTATGAAGGTCTGGTGAAAACTGATCTTTACGACCTTGACCCAAACAAGGATACCAGAAAGGTTAGAGTTGAAGATGGTTGGTTATTACCGCGATATAGGCTTCCTACTGAAGCGGAATGGGAATTTGCGGCCTTGGGTCTTGTGGGTAATACTGTATTTGAACGTGTTACAGAGAGAAGACTTTATCCTTGGAATGGAGCGTATATGAGAAATGCTGATGATCGTTTTAAAGGAGAAATGATGGCAAACTTTAAACGTGGGAAAGGCGATAATATGGGTGCTGCGGGGTTCTTGAATGATCGGGCTAATATTCCGACTGACGTGGCATCATATTGGCCAAATGATTACGGCCTTTACTGCATGGCGGGAAATGTTAACGAATGGGTGAAAGATGTTTACCGACCACTTAGCATGGAGGATGATGATGATTTCAATATGTTTAGAGGTAACGTCTTTAAAACGCAGTTGCGTGAAGAAGAAGGGGAAATTGCTGAGAAAGATAGTTTAGGTAGAATTATCTGGAGAGGAGTAAATGAAGAGGAAAATACTCAGCGTAGAAATTACAAGAAGTCAGATAACATCAATTTCCTTGATGGGGACTATTCGTCATCAGTTTTTTATTCTAACGATGAGTACAATAGTGGGGGAGAGAAAGCCAAGAAAAGAATGTACGAGTGGGGAGCAACATCTCTGATTAATGACGATGCGCATGTTTATAAAGGAGGTTCGTGGAAAGATCGGGCCTATTGGTTAGTTCCAGGAACAAGACGTTATTTGGATGCGCAACAGGCAACGGATGATATTGGATTTAGGTGTGCTATGCACCGGGTTGGATCACAGGTTCAAGGTCGATAAACATTTGATAACTAGTTTTAAACCCCTAAGCCATATTGGCTTGGGGGTTTTTATTTTTCGGCCATGGAAATTGCCAAGCTGTACGAGGTTTATAAACAGTATCCTGTTATTTGCACTGATAGCCGTAAGATTGTTGATGGGTGCATTTATTTTTCCCTGAAAGGAGACAACTTTGACGGAAATTCCTTTGCTATTGAGGCCCTAGTAAAAGGTGCCGCTCACTCAATTACGGATAATCACAGGTTACCTACTACTACAGGACTTATCAAGGTTGAAGATGGACTGAAGACACTTCAAGAGCTAGCGGCATACCATCGCCAGCGGTTTGAAATTCCTGTTTTAGGTATTACGGGTTCGAACGGAAAAACGACCACCAAAGAGTTAGTTCATTCTGTCTTGGGTCAGAAATTGAACGTTCTGGCAACTGGAGGGAATTTTAATAATCATATCGGTGTTCCCTTAACACTTTTCGGCTTGACTGGTGAACACGACATTGCCATTATTGAATTGGGCGCAAGTCGACAAGGTGATATCAAAGAACTGTGTGATATAGCCGATCCGAATTACGCCTTAATCACCAATATTGGGAAAGCACATTTGGAAACAATGGGAGGCTTAGAAGGCGTGCTAAAAACCAAAACCGAACTGTTCGACCATATTCGAACGAGCGGAGGAGACCTTTTAGTTCACAGTTGCGATAAACTATTGGTTAAGAACGTCAATGGGGATAAGGCGTTCTACTATGGTGCGCTACCAACTGACAATGTTCAAGGCAGAATTGTTCGAGATGGCAATTTTGTATCGGTGCAGTGGAAACGAAAAGATACCGTAAGTTCCATAGACGAGTCGCCAGTCGTTAAAACGAATCTCACTGGGACGTATAACCTTCCCAATATTATGGCGGCCGTTGCAACGGGGATGGTATTCGGACTTACGGACAAAGAGATTGCCAATGGTATTTCATCCTATGAGCCGTCAAACAATCGATCGGAAGTGAAAAAGAAAGGTTCGAACACCTTTATTCTAGATGCTTACAATGCTAACCCAAGCAGTATGGAAGTTGCCGTTACCAATCTTATAACCTCAGATGGAGCAAATCACTCGGTAATTCTTGGTGAGATGCTTGAGGTAGGAGTGACGAGCGATGAGGAGCACATGAACATCTGTACACGCTTACAATCGCTTCGTTTAAAATCTGTTTGTCTTGTAGGAGAGGAATTTCAGCAATTCAAGAATGAATTCCAGTTCAACTTCTTTCTTAGCGTTGAGGAATTGAATGAATGGCTGAAAAATAACCCACTCGAAAACGAAACCGTTCTCATTAAAGGGTCGCGCGGAAATAGGCTGGAAAAAGCAGCCGAACTGCTTTTGGCTTAATCCTTTGTTACTGCTCTCGAGATTACGATTTTCTGAACCTCGGAAGTTCCTTCGTAAATCTGAGTAATCTTAGCATCTCGCATTAAACGCTCTACGTGATATTCTTTCACGTATCCGTATCCACCATGAATTTGAACTGCTTCAACAGTAGTTTCCATAGCTACACGAGAAGCAAACAACTTAGCCATAGAACTAGAAATATCATAGTTCATTCCTTCATCCTTATGCCATGCAGACTTGTAAATCAGCAAACGCGCAGCTTCAATTTCTGTGGCCATATCAGCCAATTTGAACTGTATAATCTGGTGCTGATTGATGGTTTTTCCAAACGCCTTACGTTCTTTTGAATAGGCCAAGGACAACTCGTAAGCTCCGCTTGCAATTCCCAATGCCTGAGCTGCAATTCCTATACGGCCTCCAGAGAGTGTCATCATAGCAAATTTGAAGCCGAAACCGTCCTCGCCAATTCTATTCTCTTTCGGAACTTTTACATCTTGGAACATCAAAGAATGCGTGTCTGATGAACGAATGCCCAACTTGTCTTCTTTCGCGCCAACAGTAAAGCCTTCCATTCCTTTCTCCACAATCAAAACGTTGATTCCGCGATGACCTTTTTCTACATCTGTTTGGGCAATCACCAAATACGTAGAAGCATTACCGCCATTCGTAATCCAGTTTTTAGTCCCATTTAAAATGTAATGGTCGCCCATATCTACAGCCGTAGTTTGCTGGGATGTGGCATCCGAACCAGCCTCAGGTTCTGAAAGTGCGAACGCTCCAAGCTTTTGGCCTGTAGCCAAAGGAACCAGGTATTTCTGCTTCTGTTCTTCCGTTCCATATTTCTCCAATCCCCAATTCACCAGTGAGTTGCAAACGCTCATGCAAACGGAAGCGGAGTTGTCAATTTTGGAAATTTCCTCCATGGCAAGCACATAGGAAATGGTGTCCATCCCACTCCCGCCATATTTTGGGTCTACCATCAAACCAAGAAAACCGAGTTCCCCCATTTTCTTAATTTGCTCATGAGGGAACTCCATTTTAGAATCGCGCTCAATTACACCAGGCAACAATTCAGCACGTGCGAAATCGCGTGCCGCTTTCTGAATCATTAAATGTTCTTCGTTTAACTCAACTTTCATCTTAAAAATGGTGCTATGGTGAATGGCAAATGTACTTCATTCATCCTAAAATTCAGTAACGTTACAGACGGTTTGGAAAAGGAAAGAACAACAGCAATTGGTATCATGTCTGGCACTTCGCTTGATGGCCTTGATTTATGTTACGTTGAGTTCGAGTTTGACGGGAAATGGCGGTTTGAAATCACTGCATCAAATTGTATTTCATATGACGAAGAGTGGTCTCTAAACCTTAGAAATGCGCACACTTGTTCAGTTGTTGATTTGGAACTCCTCAATGATGCTTTTGGAAAATTTATTGGGGAGAGTGTAAATGCATTTATTGACAAGTTTGGCCTACAAAAGCCAGACATCGTTTGCTCTCATGGACACACAGTTTTTCACGAGCCTGCTAGTAAATTCACGTTGCAAATAGGAAATGGAAACATCATTTCAGAAACGACTGGAATTACCTGCGTGTCCGATTTTCGTTCGCTAGATGTGTCGCTTGGAGGTCAGGGAGCTCCGCTTGTCCCTGTTGGAGATCAACATCTTTTTTCCGAATACGAAGCTTGTTTGAATTTGGGGGGATTTTCCAATATCAGCTTTAAGGAGCGAGGAGAAAGACTTGCATTTGATATCTGCCCCGTAAATATTTCTTTAAATCTGCTTGCCAACCTTCTTAATAAGCCATTTGATTACAACGGAGAAATTGCTCGGTCTGGTCATCTTCAACCCGAATTGCTGAAACAGATGAATGCACTTCCTATTTATAAACTTCATAAGAGACCATCGCTTGCACGAGAATGGTTGGAGAAGGTTTTCAACCCAGTGATTGAAAACGTCAATTATTCTGTGGAAGATAAACTGAGGACAGTTACTGAACACGTTGTTAAACAAATTTCTGTTGTCATCAATTCAAGAGTTGGTACGGGACGAGTGCTTGTTACTGGAGGCGGTACTAGGAATGGATTTTTGATGGAACGTCTATCACAATTATCAAGTGTTGAAGTTGTAATCCCAAATGAGGAAATATTGGATTACAAGGAAGCACTGATTTTTGCTTTTCTAGGATTGCTGCGAATGCGAGACCAAAATAATGTACTCCGAAGTGTGACAGGGGCCCAAGCAGATAGTTGTTCAGGAGTAGTTAGTAATCCATAGTTCGATAAATTTGAAGCATTTTTTGTTGGATTCTCCTGTAAGCACATACACAGGGGGTATATTCGTACAAAACACCCCCTAATGAATTCTAAGATTGTTATTGGTTTAGCCACAGTTTGTCTGGTTATCTTATCTAGCATTGGAAATTGCCAGAGTTTTGAAGATAGAAGGGCACAATACATAGATAGCGCGCTCGCTAACCCAAGTAATCATAGTGTAACTATCCAGGCGTATGAAGGCGTTACTGTAAATCAGCAAACTTTAGATGATATCTATGCGCAAATGCAAACGCGGAGTACCATCGACTTTGCCATTGTTCAACTGGTTAGAGTTATGATGCTTAGTAATGGTGCTTTCGACCCTGAGATGATTCCTTTTCTCAATTCCGTTCCTTATTGGATTAACCATAGCGATACTACAAGAGGCTATTGGTCAGAAAATCACATGATTATGTGGATGAGTTCGGATTGGATAATGCACGAATATACTGGTAGAGCTGCAGACCCCACCTTGGAACAGCGTCTCAAACATTATCTAAACCTCAAAGTAGACTACGGTTTTTACGAGTACTTCTCATCTACTTACGCTCCTTATTGTCTTAGCGGATTGCTCAACTTGGCGGATTTCTCGCAAGACCAAGAAATTAAATCATTGGCTATTGCAGCCAGTAAACGATTATTGAAAGAACTCCTGATGGTAACCAACGACCGAGGTGCTTTTTACCCCGTAGCGGGAAGGAGTTACCCGGGTAAGTATCTATCAGCCTATGGGCAAAATCATTCAAGTCTTATCTGGTTACTAACGGGGTTTGGCCCAGCTCCATCCAACGCAACCCACAGTGGCGGATTCTTAGCAAGTACATCTGTTGATTTCACGGAAGTGACAGATTCATGGGTTTCAGAGTTGGATACCGTTTACCAAATAGGTCATGGGTTACAAGAAGGGTTTATCATCAATCAGAATTTAACTCAACTAGATAGAACCATTTTTCAGTGGAGTTCTGGGAGCTATTTTCATCCTGATGTTATATCTGAGACCGCTGCCCTGCTAATAGACTCTAACATGTGGAATCACGTGGATTTTGAATTGCTTCAACCTCTCTCAGGGTTTTCATTGGAACAATACCCATCCATTTCAGAAGGACTAAGTGCCCTTTCTAAAAGCTCGGTCAACGCAGAGGCAAACATTGCCATTTTCAAAAACAATCAGGTTACGTTGTGCTCTAATCAAGATTTCTGGAAAGGTAAAGTGGGTTATCAGCAATGGCCGGTGTGTGCCAACAGCGGAACTTCTGCGGTTTACACCGCTTCTGGTAGAGTGGAACCCAACTGGCGAGATAGAAATTCGAGCAACGCAAACGAGCATTTGCCATATGTAGAGCAATCTCATAATGTATCATTGGTTATGTACAGACCTGAACCGCTTTCGGCAATCTTACCATTTGATGACAAAGAGGTGGCGTTGTACTGGGTTGATTCGGTTTATGATGAAACGGTAGAGGATGCCATGTGGTTAATTGGCCGAGAAGATGAAGGATATGTTGCGGTAAGAAGACATTGCACCAATTACATTAATGGTGTGAGAGCCTGTGAAACTGATGCCGGACAAACGTGGGTAATTGTAGTTGGAAATGAGAATATGTATGGCAGTTTTAGCAACTTTCAGAATCTTATTTCTCAGTCGCAGTACGAAGAAACATGGACGATGGATATAAATGGTGATTCTACTTATTCCGCTAGTATTCAGTTCGATACAATAGCCATCGATTACCAATGGGGTCCTTTGTTATCTACAGGAATTGAAGAGGTGACGGAAAATGGCTTATTCCAAATGTGGCCTAACCCAGCCACGGAAAATGTGACCCTTGGATTGGATGCTTTTGAAGGAAAAGCCGAAATCACGGTTGTGAATAGCTTAGGGCAAACGGTTTTCTCACAAACGGTTTCAAGTGCTCAAAAGCAATCCATGCTACCGACCTCCAATTGGTCTAGCGGATTGTATTCGGTTACGGTTCGAGATGATGAAAAGCTGCTAACTCAACGGCTGGTTAAACAGTAACTACGGTTCCATTATCAATCTAAAACCACCATTACCACGTTTGTGATGCCAATGGTCTGTGTTCCTGTACCAGCGCAGACAATAGTTTTCTCCGCTCATCCAAGAAGCCCCACGAGACACGCGATATTTTGACTTTTCTGTGTTAACGGGGTTGTCTTTCGGGCTGCGCTGATAGAATTTCTTGTTGTACCAATCTTGGCACAATTCCCAAGCATTCCCGTTCATATCATAAAGATTAAGTTCGTTGGGTTTTAGTAAGCCAACTTCGTGCTGCTGGTCGTTTCCGTTGTTTTTGAGCCAAGCAACTTCTTCAATATTGTTACTTCCGCTGTACATATAATCTTTGGTCTGGTTTCCGCCTTGTGCAGCGTATTCCCATTCGGCTTCAGTTGGTAATCGGAAAGTCTTTCCTGTTAGCTCATTCAGCTTCGCGATGAAATCTATTAGTTGTTCCCAACTCATATCATTTACAGGACATTTCATGCACCGAATTTCACTCGGATTGTTGCCAGCCACAGCTATCCATTCTTCCTGCGTGAATTCAAACTTGCCTAGGTAAAAATCGTTGAGATTGACTTCGTGAGCTGGTCGCGCGTCTTTCTTGCCTTCACCACTTCCCATTATGAAAGCGCCACCTTTTACAAAAATCATTTCCAACTGAACAGAATCCTTTAGTTGAATGATTTCCGTTTGTGCTGAAACGTTGAGTTTGAAAATAGATAAAAGGAAAAACGTTAGAGCAATTCTCATCTCAAACCATTTTCAATTTCGTAACGCATGCCAAATTGAATGAACATGGCCAAGCCAAACGAACGTCCTTTCTGGACTCCACGCTTCAGGTAATAATCCTTGTCGCCAATGCAGGTTCCTGTGCAAACATTGGTACATGTAAGTCCATTTTTAGCAGGCTCGGTAGAGTGTTTTCTAAGGCCATTGTAAGCTAATTCAGCACTTTTTACAAATATTCGGTCTTCAACAATTCCGAGTTTGAGGGCAGATAGCATTCCGTAAGCGAACATCGCGGTGCAAGAACTTTCAATCCAATTGTCGGGGTCGTCTTTCCTAACGGGAAGCTGATACCAATGACCCGTTTTTTCGTCCTGTAATTCAGGTAGATGTTCGATCATTTCACCTAAATACCCAGCAAACTCACCCCACAATTCATCCTCATTCGGAATAACCTCCAACGCATCTGAAAGGGTGACTAACAACCAGCCATTTCCACGGCCCCAGATTTCGCTACTTACACGTGTTTCGTCATCGGGCCAACCCATTTGTCCACAGAAATAAGGAATACCATCCTTATCGTTTGCATCCCATCCGTGATACCATAGACCCGTTTTTTTATCAAGTAGTTTTTCTCGATGCAGGCGAAATTGTATCGCAAGCTCATTCAGGTATTTCTCATCGCCTGTGGCGCGATACATGGCAATCATAAACTGACCTATCATGAAAACGGTGTCATCCCATAATTCAAGCGTAAGCGGAAGGTGAGAAATGGCGCCTTCGGGAGTCCTTTTTACTTTCTGGTACTGTGCGAAGATTTTATCGCACTTCGCTTTGTAGAATTCATCCCCAGTTTTTTCATACAGAAAAGCCATTCCCAACCCTGAAGCAACACCGTTTGGCGTTTTTCCATTGGCTGAGCCTTTGGTCTTTTCCATGGCTTTTATCACATAGTCGAAATACTTTACTTTTTCATCTCCCGCTACCTGATCATAGCGTTTCACTATCGTGTTCAGAAATGCCGCATGCTGCCAAGACCACACATATTTGGCAGCTGGTAAATAGGATTGCATAGCGTAGGTTTCCACGCTATCTATCCACGTTTGAGCGTAAGAAGTAATTGTAAAAAGGGAAATGAAAAGAATGCTAAAAAGTCGTTTTATCATTAAAGTACGTTCAGTACCTGCTCTTTTATCTTTTCCAATTCGTCCTTCATTTGAACTACGATTTTTTGGATTTCGGCATGGTTTGCCTTAGAACCGAGTGTGTTAATTTCTCGTCCCATTTCTTGAGAAATGAAACCGAGTTTACGCCCAGCAGCTTCATCAGAATTCATGGTTTCTTCAAAGTATTTCAGGTGGGCATTAAGCCTGACTTTTTCCTCAGTCACATCAAACTTTTCGATGAAATAAACGAGTTCGTGTTCAAGTCGGCTTTCATCCAACGTAACGGTTTCTTTCAAATCATTGAAACGGTCAACCATTCGTTGTCTCACGGTCTTAATTCGTTCTCCTTCATACTGTTCAACTTGCGTCATTAAGCTGGCAATATTGTTCAATCGATCAACTAAATCAAGTTTCAGTTGATGGCCTTCAGCCGAACGGAATTCTTGAAAATTCTTTACCGCTTGAAAGAGTATTTCAATGGCCAAATCAATCTCTTCCTGCGGTTTTTCCTTTCGCTCAGACTGCATCACTTCGGGAAGTTTCAGAACAT
>JBLIGB010000014.1:0-18946 GCA_047636795.1 Bacteroidia bacterium
ATGGGAATTGTAACGGACAGCACTCCGATGGAAGAACCGAAAGACCCAGATTCTTGCAATGCATTTGCTCTTTATTCACTTTTAGCAACCGATGAACAAACTGCCAAAATGCGACAAAACTATTTAGATGGAAATTATGGCTATGGCCATGCCAAGCAGTCGTTGTTCGAACTCATTCTTGAAGAATTCAAAGAAGAGCGAGTGAGGTTTGATTCTCTTATGGCAAACCCCGCTGAAATTGAGCTGTTATTGCTGGAGGGCGCTAAGAAGGCTCAACCTGTGGCGGATGACGTTTTGGACAGACTTAAAAATGCCATAGGCTTTTAACAAAAGGCGCGCTTAAAATCAGTAATAAAAGGAGGTCCGCTATCCACCAGCGTTTAATGTTTTCGAGCGTTTTTGCAATGAAACCACTCAATGGAAATGCCGCGAGTATAATTCCATTCTGCCAGCCAAGGCCAAGAGTTAACACCATAAATAGAACACCTACAAGCCATCCAATGTTGGCTAAAGTGAAATTGCGCTCAGCCACATTCCCTGCTGTTAAGCTGTTTAACATTCCTCCAAAAGACAAGAAAATAACAGGAATCAACACAATATGTCCTAAATTGATAGGAGCGGTTTCTATACTCCCAAACCAAGCAGATTGAATGACTCGTTGAAATGATAGAAACGGGTTTTCGTGCCAAATTGTAAACATCATTACAAACACGGAAACCATCCCCAATCCCAAAAAAAGAACAGCCCATTCCTTCCAGTTTCCTGTTCTAAGTATGAGAACCGAAAACAACACTACAGCAATTAGAAAAATGCTGTATCCCGCAAAAAGAGAGGCTCCACCAATCAACAGCCCAACATGGAATATCTCAGATAATGCTGATTCCTGTTTATAGATGGATAACAGCAACAAAAAGGCGGTGGTTGAAAGAAACATTGCCAATAGAATATCTGGCCGTACCAAGGCGTTTGGCTGCACCATTATCAAGGCTACAAACGCAATCATTGATAGGTTCCGATTACCTAGTGCCTGCTTGGTTTCGCGGATACGCAAGCGTGAAATAACTGCTGTTGCCGAGATGAGTATGATTCCCACATAAGGTAAAAAGCCCCTCGTTTTTTCCAACCAACCAAAAGCCCAATGTGAAAAAAGAAGGTTCTTTATACTCCCGTTTTCAGATAAATTGAAAAGAGTAAAGATTAACATACCTATGCCTAAAAGGTAGCTGAACCCGAAGCTAGCAATGGTTTTTGATTTTAGTATGGCTGTAAACATTAAAAATGTGTGCCTAGACGAGTTCAAATATTCAATATATTTGCCATTCAAATTACAGCATAATGAACTTACAAGAAATTCTAGCACCAATTGAAGACCTTTTCATGTGGACATTTGGCTTTTTAGAAGCTGGAAAAAACATGGTAAACTACATTTTGATTATCATCATAGCTCTTGCGTTAGTTTATTGGACTATCAAGCTAGCTGGATTCCAAAAGGATGAAGCGCTCAATCGCTGATTCAGAGGTCGAAGCCGATATCTGTTCTAAAGTATTTCCCTTCGTAGTTTATAACATGCGCATTGGCATATGATTGTTCCAGGGCTTCGTTCAGGCTTTCACCGTAGGAAGTAATCGCCAATACGCGACCACCATTGGTCAGTACGTTTCCATCGCTATCTTTTGTTCCAGCATGAAATACAAGGCTGTCTTCCACCTTATCCAAGCCACCAATATATCGGCCTTTTTCATATGTTCCTGGATATCCATCGGACACCAACATAACAGTACATGTGGTTCGAGAATCGACCGTTAATTCAACCTTGTCTAAGGTTTGATCGGCAACCGCTTCAAAAAGGTCAACTAAATCTGTTTGCATTCTTGGGATTACAACTTCCGTTTCTGGATCTCCCATCCGAACGTTGTATTCAATCACAAATGGTTCTGCTCCTACTTTCATCAATCCAATAAAAATAAACCCGCGATAGTCGATTCCATCCTCAGCAAGTCCATTAATGGTCGGTTTCACAATTCGCTCTTCCACCTTATTCATGAACTCTTTGTCGGCAAACGGTACGGGAGAAATTGCCCCCATTCCGCCTGTATTCAAACCAGTGTCTCCTTCGCCAATTCGCTTATAGTCTTTTGCTGAAGGCAGTATTTTGTAGTTCTTTCCATCCGTAAGAACGAAAACCGAAAGCTCAATTCCCCGAAGGAATTCTTCAATCACCACTTTATCAGAGGCGGAACCAAATTTGTGCTCCACCAACATAGAAGTGAGCTCAATTCGAGCCTCTACCAATTCGTCACAAATCAAAACCCCTTTTCCGCCAGCCAGTCCGTCAGCTTTAAGAACATAAGGCGAATCAAGTGTTTCCAAAAATTTAAAGCCTTCTTCCAACGAATCAGACGTGAAAGCACCGTAACCTGCTGTAGGTATATTATGACGAACCATGAATTCCTTCGAAAACTCTTTACTTCCTTCAAGCATAGCCCCCAACTTAGATGGCCCGATAACAGGAATATATTTTAGCGATGGTTCGTTTTGGAAATAATCAACGATTCCCGCAACCAACGGTGCTTCTGGACCTACCACAACCATATAAATACCATTTCCACGTACGAAATCACGAACAGCAGGGAAATCAATCGGATCAAGCTCTACGTTGGTACCAAAATCTTTGGTCCCTGCATTACCGGGAGCAATATAGAGTTTGGTCAATCGATTGCTTTGGCTCAATTTCCAAGCAATCGCGTGCTCCCTTCCCCCCGACCCAATCAATAGTATGTTCATTCTGTGGTTATTTTTTGGTGCCTCAAAGGTCTTAATTTCCTTCGGAATTCATATCGGCAAACCGCTCCACTAAAGCCCTGTGTTTTCATACTTTTGGGTATCTCAAAAACACTAAAAATGACCTACGAAAACATACTCACATCTATCGAAAACGGAATATTCACTATCACCATCAATAAACCGAAAAAACTGAATGCGTTGAGCAGAGGCGTGTTTGATGATTTGGATGAAGCTGTGAAAGAGGTTTATTCGAACGATGAAATCACGGGTGTTATCATCACTGGAAGTGGAGACAAGGCGTTTGTAGCTGGAGCCGATATCTCTGAGTTTGGAGGATTAACCAAAGAGGAAGGAAAGAGGCTTTCTTCTCGTGGTCAGGACGTCTTCAACGCCATCGAAAACGCTCCTAAGCCATTCATTGCAGCAGTTAACGGGTTTGCTCTTGGTGGAGGCTGCGAACTGGCGATGGCGTGCCACATGCGCGTTGCGAGTGAATCAGCACGTTTCGGTCAACCAGAAGTTAATTTGGGTTTGATTCCTGGTTATGGTGGAACGCAGCGGTTGATTCAACTAATTGGCAAGGGAAAAGCCTTGGAGCTGCTAATGACTGCGGATATGATTAAAGCAGATGAAGCACTTCGATTAGGGCTTGCAAACCATGTCGTTCCTGCGGATGAGTTGCTGAATAAATCAACGGAGATTCTACTTAAGGTTTCCAACAAGGCCCCACTTGCAATTGCTAAGGTGATTGAATGTGGAAACGCATTCTTCACAGACGGTGTAAATGGCTTGCAAATGGAAATTGACAAGTTTGGCGAGTGCTGCGAAACGGAAGATTTCGTTGAGGGTGCTTCGGCCTTTGTTGAAAAACGCAAAGCGGAATTCAAGGGTCGGTAATCAGCGAGAGAAATACACAGCGATGTTCAGAAACACCAGTATAATCGCTAATCCGATCATAATGTTGTTTCTGATTTTTTCTCTCTTTTTATGTTTATGCCAACTATCCACTTTTTTCCTAGCCGCTAAACTAATCAATATTGAGGCTCATTTGAACCTTGTAAAACTCCGAAAGCATATCCTTTTCTCTTCAGTTCGATGATAATCTCATTCATCGACCCCATTACGTTGTTCATAGCCTTCTGGCTGTCATGCATTACTATGACGCTACCATTGCGAACATTTTTCAATACATTATTTATAACCGTTGGTCCATTGATTTTCTGGTCAAAATCTCCAGAAATCACATCCCAAAAGACAATTTTCTCAGTCTGTACTAATCGGTTGTATTGAGAAATGGTGAGGCTACCATATGGTGGACGGAATAAATTTGATTGCGTTAGCTCCTTCCCAAGTGCCACATCCTTGACGTACTTGTCCGTTGCTGTTTTCCATCCCTTCGGATGATGCATTCCATGATTTCCGATTCCGTGACCTTCCGTTTTCACCTGTTTGAACAATTCTGGGTACTTATTCACATTCTTTCCGAGCACAAAAAACGTTGCTTTTATACCGTGTGTTTCTAAGACGCTAAGGACGTACGGAGTTGCTTCTGGATGTGGTCCGTCATCAAAGGTCAAGTAGATCGTCTTCTCCTCCGGATTTTCTCTGAACACAGCTTTCTTAAAAACCCATCTATAAATCTTTGGTGGACGAATCAGATACATTCGACCGCCTGGACTTACTTAGTTGAAAGTGGCGATTGAATATACTTCGATTCAATCTCATCAAACCTTGCCTCAATCGTTTCAAGCACTTCGTCTTGCTTGTTCACTCTAGCAAGAATGAGTAGTTTCTGAAGAACAGACATGGCAATCTCAGGCTCATTGCCCAACCTAGCTACTTGACCTCTATCCAACCGTGTGTAATACTCAATTTCTTGTGCATACACATTCATTAACTGCAGGGCAATTTCATTTCCTTTTTCAAACTCACCCAACTTGTAATAGCCTTCCACGATTCCTGCTGCTGAGAAGTTCAATAGAATAGATTCATGCGGAATAGATTCCATGCATCGGTCAAGCGTTTTAAGCGCTTCTTCGTTCTTGCCTTCATCAATCAGACTGTTTGCCAAACGAGCGAACATACTACGATAGTTCAAACTCATACGCTCCGTTTCCGTTCCGTGATAAACCTCAGGCATATGCATGTTTCCCCACTTGAACTTGTTGACCATGTTGTCATACATCGCCACGTTATTCACCTCGCCCGTTTGTCCGTCCCTATTGTTGCGCTGAATAGGCACCAAGCGATAGGCCAAACCTTCTATTTGGAAATATTTTTCGAGTCCCAAATAGTTATCACCTCCAACGGTAACCGCAAAATAAATTGGGCGTTCCCAATTAGTATTTGCAATAAGGTCAAGAACCATCAAGTGATTTCTGGTGATGGATGATCCTTTCAACTTCCAAGTCATTTCCTTCACGATTCTACCTGCCTGATCTGGTCTAACAGTTCCTGTTTCAACCACTTTAGCTGAGTCAACTGTAATCTTTAGGTTTCCTGTTGGCATGTAATTAAAGTCGCCAACTCGTGTTTGAAGCATGTACTGCTTCTCGTCTTTCCCAACAAAATCAAGCACTTCTCGCAACTCTACGTTTCCAGGGATTTTACGGTCGTAAATCGGAATTTGAAGCCGTTTTTCACCCAATAAGTCTTCTTCACTAAACGTGAATGGAATAGGAGCAGCATCGTAAGCTGCTCGTCTCATTTGGTCTATGTACCAATTGGTATTGAAAAGGCTGAGGTTCACTACGCGAATGTCTGTTCTCACCCCTTCCACTTCTTGTGCGTACCACAATGGGAACGTATCATTATCACCATTGGTGAATAGAATAGCGTTAGGAGCACAACTTTGTAAGTAGTTCACAGCAATATCATGAGCTGCATAGCGGTCAGAACGATCGTGATCATCCCATCCATCTTTTGCCATAACACCCGGCACGGCAACCAAACACAAGGCAGTCGAAAGCCCTGCTGCAACTACTCTTGGAGTCTTATCCTTCAAGGCATCATAAATAGCTGCAACACCAAGCCCAATCCACATTGCAAACGCATAAAACGACCCGACATACGCATAGTCACGCTCACGCGGCTGAATTGGATATTGATTAAGGTAAAATGTAATCGCTAAACCTGTCATTAAGAACATTAGCCCAACCAGCCATGCACTTTGCTTATCTCTATAATACTGGAACACGAAACCAATCAGCCCTAGAATCAAAGGCAACATGTAGAATTTGTTGTGCGCCTTATTCTTGGTGATTGAAATCGGAAGGTTGTCCTGAGGCCCCAGTCGTGCATCATCAATAAAAGGAATTCCACATATCCAGTTTCCCTTGTTAATTTCTCCATGTCCCTGAACATCATTCTGGCGACCAGCAAAATTCCACATGAAATAGCGCAGATACATGTGTCCAATCTGATACTTAAACAGGAACGTCATGTTCTGTCCGAAAGTGGGTTTCACATCGCCTCCTTTTGCGCCTGTCCAACTTTTATACTCGGCAACATGATGTGCCTGATTGCTGTACATACGTGGTAAAAGGCCGCTCAACTTATTGTCATACTTCGCAACTGATTTTTTCCCAATCACTTCATATGAATCCTCCGCTTGATGATAAATCTTGGCGCCCTCTTCCTTTCCTGTGTATTCGGCATTAAAGAATGGTCCATAAAACAATGGGCGATCCCCATACTGCTCGCGATTTAGGTATGATTGCAGGGCAAAAACATTGTCTGGGTTACTCTCATCCATTGGCGGATTTGCCATTGAGCGAATCACAGTAAGCGTGTATGCTGAATAACCGACAAGCAACATCATCAAGCTCAAAATGACCGTGTTTGCAGACACCATTTTTTGCTTTTTTGTGTAATACAACCCAAAAGCAATAGCTGCGGCTAACAAAATGAGATAGAAGAAAAGCCCTGAATTGAATGGTAATCCAGCTACATTCACAAACAGCAACTCAAACCAAGAAGCCACTTTTATCACGTAAGGAATGATGCCGTACTGAACGAAAACCAAAATCGCGAGGGATGCAACTCCAGCCAAAAGGAATCCTTGGGTGCTGCTCTTGAATCTCTTGAAATAATACACAAATGTGATGGCAGGAATAGCAAGCAAGTTCAAAAGGTGAACCCCTATAGACATACCGAAAAGCAAAGCAATAAGCACAATATACCTATCTGCATGTGGTTCGTCAGCAACGCTTTCCCATTTCAGAATTACCCAAAAAACCATTGCGGTAAACATAGAAGAAAGCGCATAAACCTCGCCCTCAACGGCTGAAAACCAAAATGAATCGGAGAATGTAAAAGCCAATGCGCCAACAGCTCCACTTCCCATTACAGCTAGGATTTTCCCGAAATCATTCTCATCACCATCGTTTCCGATTACCAGTTTCTTGGCAAAATGTGTGATTGACCAGAACAAGAATAGAATAGTAAATGCACTCGCCAGAGCAGACATCGTATTTACCCACTTGGCAACTTGTGTTACGTCATCACCTGCAAAAAGAGAGAAAAACCGTGCGAGCATTTGGAACATCGGAGCCCCTGGTTCGTGACCAACCATCAACTTATAGGAGGCAGAAATGTACTCTCCGCAATCCCACCAACTAGCGGTTGGTTCAATAGTGGAAACGTAAACGAATGATGCGATGAAGAACACCAACCACCCTGTCACGTTATTTATTAATCTGTACTTACTCATTAAGGCTGTTTTTTTAGCGATGCCGAATTTAGGAATATTACCTGCAAGAGTCCGTGCAATGTGTGCGAAAGTTGTTTGTGTAAATGTTAAATATTCTTATTTTTGCCGCCCGAATTGACCCATGGTGTAACTGGCAACACGTCTGTTTTTGGTACAGAAGAGTCTAGGTTCGAGCCCTAGTGGGTCAACAGAAACAAAAAAGCACTTCCCTATGGAGGTGCTTTTTTGTATTGAGCATATAAGTACTGATTACTTTTACAATTCATGAAAAACATTCGCAACTTCTGCATTATTGCTCACATTGACCACGGTAAAAGCACCTTGGCTGACAGGCTACTGCAAGTAACTGGAACGGTTTCTGACCGAGAAGCTCAGGCGCAGGTATTGGACGATATGGACCTTGAGCGTGAACGAGGCATCACCATTAAGAGTCATGCCATTCAAATGGATTATGAACAGGATGGCGAAAAGTATACTCTGAACTTGATTGATACCCCAGGACACGTTGATTTTTCGTACGAGGTATCGCGAGCAATTGCCGCCTGTGAAGGTGCATTGCTGATTGTGGATGCTGCTCAGGGAATCCAAGCACAGACCATTTCCAACCTTTATTTGGCATTGGATCATGACCTTGAGATTATTCCCGTTCTGAATAAAATTGACCTTGATAGTGCCAATCCTGAAGAAGTGAAAGACCAGATTGTTGATCTTTTGGGTTGCGATAGAGATGAAATTTTGGCTGCAAGCGGCAAAACTGGAGTTGGAGTACCTGAAATGCTGGAGGCCATTATTGCTAGAATACCAGCACCTGCTGGCGACCCAGAGGCCCCGTTGGAAGCATTGATTTTTGATTCCGTATTTAATTCCTTCAGAGGGATTATCGCCTATTTCAAGATTATAAATGGAACAATGTCGAAAGGTCAGCAAGTAAAATTTGTTGCCACCGAAAAACAATATGGCGCGGAGGAAATTGGGATTCTTAAACTCAAGCCTTCTCCACAAAAGGAACTTAGTGCTGGAAATGTTGGGTACATCATTTCAGGTATTAAAACCGCTAAGGAGGTTAAAGTTGGAGATACGATTACATCGGTTAATCGACCTTGTGAAACGGCCATTCGGGGTTTTGAAGATGTAAAACCAATGGTATTTGCCGGAATTTATCCTGTAGATACAGAAGATTACGAAGAGCTAAGAACCAGTATGGACAAGCTCCAACTGAACGATGCTTCTTTGACTTATGAGCCAGAAAGCTCAGCCGCATTGGGCTTTGGTTTCCGTTGCGGATTCTTAGGAATGCTCCACATGGAGATTATCCAAGAGCGGCTAGAGCGTGAATTCGGAATGACCGTTATTACCACGGTACCAAACGTATCATACATTGCTCACACGAGAAAGGGCGAAACGTTGATTGTGAACAATCCTTCTGATCTTCCAGAGCCTAATTACATCGAATCGGTTGAAGAGCCGTATATCGCTGCTCAAATCATCAGTAAGTCTGAGTATGTGGGTGTTATTATGACGCTATGCATTGAGAAGCGTGGAATTCTGAAGAACCAAATTTACCTGACCAGCGATAGAGTTGAGCTTCAATTTGAGTTACCCCTGGGCGAAATTGTGTTTGATTTTTACGATAAGTTAAAGTCTGTTTCTAGAGGCTATGCATCTTTCGACTACCAGCCACTTGACTACAAGACAAGTACTCTAGTTAGAATTGACATTCTATTAAATGGTGACCCAGTGGATGCCCTTTCTGCATTAATCCACAAAGACAATGCGGCTATTCTTGGTAAAAAAATCTGCTCCAAACTTAGAGAGTTAATCCCAAGACAGCAGTTTGATATTGCCATTCAAGCGGCAATTGGTGCGAAAATCATCTCAAGGGAAACTGTTAAAGCATTGAGAAAAGACGTTACCGCAAAATGCTATGGTGGCGACATCTCGCGGAAGCGAAAGCTTCTTGAAAAGCAAAAAAAGGGGAAGAAACGAATGCGTCAAGTTGGAAACGTAGAGATTCCACAGTCGGCATTTATGGCTGTTCTGAAATTGGATTAAGCGCTAGCCGAACGGTGTTTACTTAGTTGGCGCGTTACTTACTGAAGATGTTATACTTGATAATGCAATAGATAGCACGAAAACCATCTACGGCTCCGATCTTCTTTCCATCCTCGTAGGTTCTTCCATAGTAAGAAATACCTACTTCATAAATTCGAATGTTGGGAATACGACTAACCTTGGCTGTTACCTCTGGTTCAAACCCAAAACGATTTTCCTTCAAGCTCAAGCCCTGCACCATTTTAGTGTTAAAGAGCTTATAGCACGTTTCCATATCTGAAAGGTTCAAATTCGTGAACATATTAGATAAAAAAGTTAGAAACTGATTTCCGATAGTATGCCAGAAAAACAAAATTCTGTGTGGGTTTCCACCTAAAAACCGTGAGCCATAAACAACATCCGCATTACCTTCTACAATTGGCTTGAGTAAATCGTTGTACTCACGCGGATCGTACTCCAAATCGGCATCCTGAATAAGTAAATATTCTCCTGTCGCCAATTCAATTCCCTTGTGAAGAGCGGCTCCTTTCCCCATGTTTTTGGTTTGAGAAAACAGACGAATATCCATTTCTGGGTTCGCAGCCTTGTACTTTTCTACAGCGTCCACTGTATTGTCGGAAGAACAATCATTTACAATGATTAATTCTTTTTGAATATCGTTTACGAGTTCAACCGCTTTAATTCGGTCAAGAATCATATGAATGGTCCTCCCTTCGTTGTATGCTGGGATGACTAGTGAGAGTTTATTGAAGGTCACGTTATCAATCTAATAAGTGGATTAAGCTTCGTTTATATTGCGAATATAATGCTTCATATTGCAGCGTACTCCCCGTTGTAATCACAATGCCTAAATCTGCATTTCAGGAATTTCTCCTTCAATCACCAATCTCCCAGCTGTTGCGTTCTTTATCTCTTCAACTGACACGCCTGGTGCGCGTTCAATTAGCATAAAACCGTCAGGTGTTATATCAAGTACTGCGAGGTTAGTAACTACTCGTTTTACGCATCCAACCCCAGTTATAGGAAGCGAACATTTTTCCAACATTTTAGATTCTCCTGCCTTGTTGGTATGCATCATGGCGACAATAATGTTTTCCGCAGATGCAACTAAATCCATTGCTCCTCCCATCCCTTTCACCATGCGTCCTGGAATTTTCCAATTAGCGATATCACCACTTTCAGAGACTTCCATAGCACCCAAAACCGTGAGTTGAACGTGCTGTCCACGAATCATAGCAAAGCTTATTGCTGAATCAAAATAAACCGCCCCAGCTCGCGCAGTAATGGTTTGCTTTCCTGCGTTAATAAGATCCGCGTCTTCTTCGCCATCAAACGGAAAGGGTCCCATACCGAGAATCCCGTTTTCCGATTGGAATTCAACATCTATTCCTTCGGGAATGTAATTAGCAACCAAAGTTGGAATTCCAATGCCCAAGTTGACGTAATATCCATCGCGCAGCTCCTGCGCAATTCGTTTTGCTATGCCGTTTTTATCTATTGCCATCTCTCAATTCTTCAATCAATCGCGCTGTCTTACCGTACGTTGTTCAATCCGTTTTTCAAACTTATCGCCTTGGAAAATACGGTTAACGAAAATCCCTGGAGTATGAATTTGATTTGGGTCCAACTCTCCCGGCTCAACTAATTCTTCTACTTCGGCAATGGTAATTTTCCCCGCCATTGCCATCATTGGATTGAAATTCCGCGCTGTTCCTTTATAAATGAGGTTTCCGTTGTGATCTCCTTTCCATGCTTTTACAATGGCGTAATCGGCCGTGAGAGCCGTTTCGAGAATGTGTGGTTTTCCGTTGAATTCGCGCACTTCTTTTCCTTCTGCCACTTCCGTTCCGTAACCTGCTGGGGTGAAAAATGCTGGGATTCCAGCACCGCCAGCTCTACACCTTTCGGCTAACGAACCTTGCGGGATAAGGTCCACTTCCATTTCGCCACTAAGCATCAGTTTTTCGAAAAGGCCATTCTCGCCAACATAAGAAGAAATCATTTTCTTGATTTGCCTTTTCTGTAAGAGCAAGCCAAGGCCGAAATCATCTACACCAGCATTGTTTGAGATGCAAGTGAGTTCCTTTGTTTCGAGCTTAACAAGCTCGGCAATACTGTTTTCTGGAATGCCACAAAGGCCGAAACCACCCAACATCAGAGTCATTCCATTTTCAATCCCTTCGAGTGCTACTTTAGGCCCGTCAACAACTTTATTCATGATAATTATTCAAATCCAGGGTCATAACGTCCACCCTGTTTATTGCTATTCAATTTCTCGTATTTGTCGCAATCTAGTTCTACTGTAAGCTCTCCTTCAGGTTGCTCAAACTGTCCTGTTGATATTCCAATATTTTTATCAGCATAAACCTGCTGCATGTACAAACCAAAAATAGGAAGCGCCATGGATGCGCCTTGTCCCTCCACAATGGTACGGAAATGAGCGGCTCGGTCTTCGCAGCCAACCCAAACTCCCGTTACCAAATCGGGGGTCTGACCAATGAACCAGCCATCTGATTGGTTCTGGGTTGTTCCTGTTTTTCCGGCAATCGGATGCTCCAACTTGTAACGGAAGCGTAATCTTCGCCCCGATCCGCTATTAACCACAGACTCCATCAAATTCAGCATTGTGTAAGCCGTTTGCTCACTCATCACTTCGTGTGTTTGCGGTACAAACTCTTCCAAAACGTTTCCACTTTTATCCTCAATTCTTGTAATGACAACCGGCTTGGTGTAAACACCTTTGTTGGTGAAAGTGCAATGCGCGGCTGTCATCTCATAAACCGAAATGCTAGGTGTTCCTAAGCAGATGGCGGGAAATAGATCCATCGGTGCGGTAATGCCGAGTTTACGCACCAAATCAACCACGGCTTGCGGCCCGAATTTCTTCATCACATAAGCCGTGATAGTGTTGATAGAATTTGCCAACGCAATCTTTAGCGGAACTTCCTCATTCTCAAACTTGTCGTCTGAGTTTGTCGGTGTCCAATCTTCTGGCAATCCCCAGCGTTCCTTCTCAAACGTTACTGGAATATTCAGCACTTTTTCGCATGGAGACCAACCTTCTTGCATGGCAAGGGCGTAAACAAATGGCTTGAAAGTAGAGCCTACCTGGCGACTCCCTTGCTTTACGTTGTCGTACTTAAAATGCTTGTAATTGATACCGCCAACCCAAGCACGAACAAAACCCGTATGCGGGTCCATCGACATCATTCCAGATTGCAAGAAATGTTTGTAATATCGGAGGGAATCCCGGGGTGTGAGAACAGTATCAATTTCGCCAGCCCATGAAAAAATTGACATCTCCGTAGGTTTATCAAACACGATTTTCAAAGAGTCATCAAATGGCTTCCAAATTTCCTGATAAAAATCCCACGTTCTATCTAAGTCTGGTTGAAGTTTTTTGGACTTCTTCCGAAGCTTTTCAATCTTTGTTTGAATCACTGCCAGGTCATCCTCTCTCTCCATTCGCTCCGCACGCTGAAACTGCTGATAGAGTGTGGCAATCTCAGATTCAAAAGCATTTCGCTGACGTTTGTACTTAAAATATCCTCGGTAGCGTTCTCGAACATCAGGTCGCAAATCCAACCGCTCGTTGTAACGCGTTGACCTTCGCATAGCTTGCAGCATAATGCCTTCAATCTCATCATCAGTAACACCACGGAATGGCGCTTTTTTGTTTCCCTTTTGGTCTTTCCAAAACTTGGCCTGATGCTCTGTGATGTGGTCGGTGACTGCCTTTTCGGCATAGCCCTGCAAGCGCGAATCGATGGTTGTATAAATTCTTAGGCCGTCTCGGTACAAGTCGTAATTCGTGCCGTCCGGTTTGGTGTGAGTAGAACACCAATTACGAAGTTCGCTTCGTAGAAACTCTCGGAAATAGGTTGCCTGACCTTGGTTGTGGTCGGTTGTCTGGTAATCTAACTCTATCGGTAACTGATCAAGCGAATCTTCTTCCGCTTGAGTAATTACCCCATTCTTCTTCATCTGAAGGAAAACAGTGTTTCTTCTATTCTGAACCAATTCTACCCTTCGTCTCGGGTTAAAAAGTGAGGGGTTTTTAAGCATTCCAACAAACATGGCGGCCTGTTCAATTCTAAGCGAATCGGGGCTTGTATTGAAGTAAACCTTTGCCGCGGATTTTATACCAACGGCTCCATTAATGAAATCAACCGTATTGAGATACAGCGCCATAATTTCATCCTTTGTGTACCTGCGCTCCAGTCGTGTTGAAATTATCCATTCCGCTGGTTTTTGAACCAAAGCACCGCCTTTCAAGCTTCCCCTTGTTTCAAAAAGGTTTTTCGCTAATTGCTGCGTGACGGTACTACCTCCACCTCGTCCGCCCATAAATATTATGGCCCGAGCCAATCCAATCAGGTCAACACCACTATGCCAGTAATACCGCTCGTCTTCAGTAGAAACCAGAGCGTTTACCAAGTGTGGAGAAAGGTCTTCGAACTTGATGTTTGAGCGATTCTGAACGAAATATGTTCCGAGCACTTTCTGATCCGAAGAGTAAACCTCAGAAGCTTGATTGCTTTTTGGGTTTTCCAATTCATCAAATGTTGGTAGCGGTCCCCAAAGCCCAATGGAAATGGTGAAAAGGTGCAACGCAATCAGAGACGGGCCGAGTAGAACCAGCAGCCAGAAATACAGAATATACTTCCTTTTTATCGGTGTCGTTTTCTTTTTCGCCACTACTTTTTTGTGTGTTTTTCTATTGAAATTCCCACATCAATAATTGCAGGCAATGCCTCATTTCTCATGCCTTGTTCAAACGCAAACGAATACGTTCCCTTATTCGGAAAGCGGATGTTCTCTTTGAACAGGATATGATTGTCAATTACGTCTCCCAAACCGTTTCCAAGCCAACGACCTGTTCGGTCGGCCAAAATACATTCAACCGTGTCTTTCGCGCTTTTACCTGAAGGAAATATGGTATTCACAAACATGTAAATATTGGCATACGGATAGTTTGCCTCATTGCGCAAATCAATGTAGAAATCGTAGCCCACCATGGTGTCTTTAACTTCTACATCAAAGGTAATGTTATTACCAATTTCCCAATTTTTGTTGGGAACGGTTTGGCTTTCTTGAAACAGCACTTGACCGCAACTAACCAAGCTTACCGCAAGCAATACTCCAAAAAAAAGAGTCTGCTTATTTTGAGGCATTTGGTGTGTTAGGCTTATTTGGGGCGCTCCCTGGTTTTCTGTTACTATTACGATTACGATTGTTTCTTCGCTTATTACTCGAGCGGTTTTTCTGTCCGCCCTGCCCTTTTGGTCGGTCAAATCGAGTCAAGTCATCTTGCCCAACCACATTTTCGTAATCGTGTTTAACAACAGGGACAGCAACATACTCCTTCTCAACCAACATGGCGGGTTTCTCACCGTCCTTGTTCATTTGCTGGATTTCCTTCACGCGTTCAATAGGAACTTCAATGAAATTACTTGGGTCATCACGAAACGTAAACCACATTATTCCTCTGAAAATATCCACTTTCATGGTGAAAGCCGTTCCTTTCTGAGTCTCCAATTTGGTCTTCTGACTTGGAAATCCTTTCAAGGCATCCAAGTAACTATCAAGTTCGAAATTGAGGCAGCACTTGAGCTTACCACATTGTCCAGCCAGTTTTTGCGGGTTGAGTGAAAGCTGCTGATAACGCGCTGCACTCGTGCTCACGGTTCGGAAATCAGTCAACCATGTTGAACAGCATAGTTCGCGGCCGCAGGTTCCAATTCCGCCAACGCGAGCAGCTTCCTGCCTAGCTCCAATCTGTTTCATTTCCACCCGAACCTTGAACTCATCAGCATACTTGCGAATCAATTCGCGGAAATCAACGCGTTCTTCTGCTGTGTAGTAAAACACGGCTTTGCTCTTATCGGCTTGAAACTCCACATCGCTAATCTTCATGTTCAGTCCCAATTCACGAGCAATTATTCTTGCTCGGGTTTGGGTGGCTTTTTCCAGCTCAACAGCTTCCTGCCATTTTTCAATGTCTGGCTGCGTTGCCTTGCGATAAATCTTCTTCAAATCGGCTGTTGCCGAGTCAACTTTTCGCTTGCGCATTTGCAACATAACTAAATCACCAGAAAGCGAAACAGTTCCGATATCGTGACCTGGCGAAGCTTCAACCGTTACCACGTCTCCTTCTATCAATCGCATGTTGTCTTGTTTAAAAAACTGCTTTCGGGTGTTCTTAAATCGAACCTCCACGAATTCAGACACGGTATAACCCACCGTGTCTTCCATATTTGACAAATAATTGAATACGCTCAGTTTGTCGCAACTTCCCGTTTCGCAAGCTCCGTTATTTTTACATCCTCTGGGTAAGCCGCTTTCCGTCTTCCCATTGCTACATCCACTACATCCCATCTTTCTATTGCTTTTTTGAATAAGAAACCCATCCAGAACTTTCGAGTTTGACGGTTTCTAATGAGGCAAATTTAATTGTTTCGATGGCTGTGCAATCAATTACTTCATCGCCTCACTAAGAACTTGGTCCGAGAGCTTGAAAGAAAGGTCGGTGAAAGTGATTTTTGCGTTGGCATTTCGCTCAATGTGATAGTTCGCATCATTCAGCGCTTCCAACATTTTAGCTGAATTTTCTACCGCAATAAATTGGGAGAATTTGTGGACGAAATCAAGTTCTTCCTTCAATAATTTTCCTTCCATATCTGGCAAGGTTCGGTACATCAGCACTTTGCGCAGAATGGCGCTCGATTGCGTGAGCAAGGCTTTTTGTTGTTCTCTTCCGAGGGCGTTAAATTCCTCGCACAATCCTTGAATTGTATCCATTTGAACACCATAACATGCCCGCATCCATCGGATAAAAAAGTTGATGGAGTTGGTAATTGACGTTTGGTCTTCAATCAAATGCTTGGCGAGATTCAAGTCTCCATCTGCCAAATGAGCTAACTTTTCAACCTGATCTACTTCCTCGCTTTCTGCGGACAAGGCAGTAACTATTTCAGTTTCGCTTAATCTACCAAGACGGTGCATTTGAACACGCGAAAGAATAGTTTGCAACATGTTCTCTGTACTCTCAGCAACCAACAGGAAAACCGTTCTTTGGGGCGGTTCTTCCAAAATTTTCAGGAGCTTGTTTGCCGCTGATATGTTCATGTGTTCGGCTAACCAAATAAGCACCACGCGGTAGTCTGCCTCGTAAGCTTTATAACTCAAGTTTTGTAGCACTTCGCGGCTATCATCCACATTAATTGCGCCTTGCTTGTTATCAATTCCAAGCTCTTTCAACCAGTCATTCAGGTTGAGATACGGATTACTCAAAACCGCCTTTCGCCAATCAGGTAGAAAGTCTTTGCTCGAGAAGTTTTTGTGGTCAACTTTTGCCGTTTTGTTCTTAGGGAAAATTAGCTGCAAGTCTGGATGCTCCAACTTGGCATAACGAACACAAGAGTCGCAGTTTCCACACGAATCTGTTTCGCCACGCTGTTTACAAGCCAAATACTGGGCAAATGCCAGTGCCAACGGAAGCGACCCTGAACCAACAGACCCGACCAACATCTGCGCATGCGCCACACGTCCATTCGTAACCGAATCGCGCAGCTTTTTCTTTAATTCTGACTGACCAACAACCTGAGAAAACAGCATTTATCAAAAGTACGCTATACCATCATTCTTCGTTAAGCCGTTTTGAAACAGTTAACATGGAGGTAATGTGAGCCAAGTCTCCTATTAAAGATAAATTTGGCATTTTGCCCTAATCAATGTGAATTCCTTTATCAATTCTACTGTAGCAATTGTTAACATTGCCGTAATAAAAATGAACTATACTTCAGCACATCTTTCTTTTTGGGCGCTAATTTTTATTTTACTGGCTGGTTGTACCAAACCAGAAGGCGAAGGTGGAGCATCCGTTATTTACGGAAAAGTCTATGCTTTTAATTACAACAGTTCTGGCGTTTTGAAGGAGGAATATTATCTCGCAGACGAAGATGTATTCATTATTTATGGTGATGGCGACAACTATTATGACGATTCCTACGAAACGAGTTTTGACGGCTCGTTTCGATTCCAATACTTACGCCCAGGAACGTATACCGTTTTCGTTTATTCCGATTGCGAATCTTGCCCTTCCGGAACAGAAGAAGTTAGCCAAACAGTGGAAATATACAGTAATAACGAAGATATTATTCTTCCTGATTTTGAAGTGAGACGTTGAGTTCGATTGCCGAAAACATAGCTAAGTTCAGACCTATTTCTCTAAACGAAATGGACTCTGTGGCACTTATGAATAGAACTGATACCAAGTATCAGGTTTCGTTAGGAAATATTGAAAAAGCACTTGAAGATTTGAAGGAACACTACCAAGTTTTGGAAATTGAAGGTTCTCGAACATTCAAATACAAAACAATTTATTTCGATACAGAAGACAAGCATCTATTGAACGAACATTTGCGCGGAAAACTGAATCGAACGAAGGTTCGCGCCAGAGAGTATGTTGGAAGTAATACGCGGTTTTTTGAGCTAAAACTCAAGACAAATAAAGGCCTTACACGGAAATCTCGAATTACAAAGCAGGATGACCTCGGTAAAATAATGCCAGATGAGGCAGCTTTTCTTTCGTCTGCATCTTCTATAAATGCAGACACACTTGTCCCTGCAATTGAAATCATTTTCGAGCGAATTACGCTAGTTAGCACCGTATTCAAAGAGCGGATAACCATCGATTCTGGGCTTTCTTTTTCATGTGATGGAGAAAAGGAAACCGTTGAGCACTTAGGAATTATTGAGGTTAAAAGAGATTCAGAAAGCGAACCTCACACCCCCATATTGAGCACACTGAAAAAGCTGTCAGTGTACCCTGATTCCATGAGCAAGTATTGCCTCGGGATGGTTTTATTGGATAAAACTAAACGCTATAACAACTACAAGCCCAAGCTTCTCAAACTAAACAAACTTGCATTAGATGGAAATATTCGGTAGCCCACTTTACGATCAAGATTTTTTAGAATTAATCTTTCGTTTAGGAATCAACGTTTTTGTTGCCTTCGTTGTCATTCGGTTAATCTACTATCCGGTTCATAATCGAAAAGATTACCTGTTTACTTACTTCATCTTAAACTTGCTGATTTTCTTCGTTAGTTACCTCTTAAGTGGGGTTAAGCTGCAATTGGGTTTTGCCTTTGGTCTGTTTGCCATTTTCGGTATTCTGAGGTATCGGACAGAACAGCTCGCGATTAAGGAGATGACCTACTTGTTTGTGGTGATTGCTATTGCCATTATTAACGCACTGGCAAACAAAAAGATTAGCATGTCTGAGCTAATGTTCACCAACCTATCAATCATAGCGGTTACTTATGTGATTGAAAGAAAATGGCTGCTTAGACACGAAACAAACAAGACAATCGTTTATGAAAAAATTGAACTTA
>JBLIGB010000015.1:0-18495 GCA_047636795.1 Bacteroidia bacterium
GTTTGAATTATTGAGATTTATGTTGAGGTTTTCTTGTTCGATGTAAGCGCCTTCGGCAACCGTGCCGTTTAGCGTAAATGGAAGGCGTTTCGCCTTCATGGTATCATTCAAAGCATTGGTGATGTTTTCATCGTCTGCGCAGTAGATGAAAGCGTCTTCTTTGGTCTGGTTTTGCACAATCCGAAACTTGGAAGCGATATAATCCTCCATACTTGCGTAGCGGTCTAAATGGTCGGGCGTAATGTTCATTAGAACCGCGATATTGATGCGGCTTTCAAACATTCCATCTAACTGAAAACTGCTGAGTTCGAGAACGATGTAATCGAAGTCAGTATCGGCTACTTGCCAAGCAAGGCTTTTGCCAATATTACCCGCTAATCCCACATTTAGGCCAGCTTTTGTAAGCATGTGATGTGTTAGTAGCGTGGTTGTCGTCTTGCCATTGGTTCCTGTAATACCGATGGTTTTGGCGTTCGTGTATTTCAAGCCAAACTCAATTTCGGAAACCACTTTCACGCTTTTCTTGCGGAGTGATTGGATTAACGGTGCAGATTCAGGAATCCCAGGACTTTTAATGACCAAGTCAGCATTCAGAATCTTGTCTTCGGAATGTGTTCCTTCTTCGAAATCAATGTCCCAGCTGCGGAGGTTTTCAGCATACTTCTCCTTCAGCTTTCCTTTGTCAGAAAGAAAGACTTCGTAGCCTTTTTTCTGACCTAAGTAAGCTGCGCCCGCACCGCTTTCGCCACCACCCAATATGACCAATCGCTCTGCCATTATTGAAGTTTGAGTGTGACCACGGTGAGTACTGCGAGCAGGATTCCGACAATCCAAAATCGGCCAACGATTTTAGCTTCGTGCATGCCTTTTTTTTGGAAATGATGATGAAGTGGAGACATCAGAAAGATTCTTCTGCCTTCACCGAATTTCTTTTTGGTGTATTTGAAATAACTCACCTGCATGACTACAGAGAGATTCTCCATTAGGAACACGCCACAAAGGATTGGAATCAATAATTCTTTTCTAATTGCTAGCGCGAAAACAGCGATGATACCACCCAAAGCGAGGCTGCCTGTATCGCCCATGAAAACCTGTGCTGGGTATTGGTTGTACCAAAGGAATCCAATGCAAGCACCAATAAATGCAGAAATGAAAATCACCAATTCTCCCGAGCCAGGGATGTACATAATATTCAAATAGTCGGCAAAAATGATGTTACCCGAAACGTATGCGAAAACAGCCAGCGTCACTCCAATTATAGCCGAAGTTCCCGTTGCCAGCCCATCCAATCCATCGGTTAGGTTTGCTCCGTTTGATACTGCGGTAACGATGAAAATAACGATTGGAATGAAAACCAACCAGCCCCAGTCTTTGGCTTTGTCGCCAAGGAAGAATAGGAGGGAGCTATAATCAAACTCATTGTCTTTTACGAATGGAATTGTTGTGACAAGCGAGTGTTCTGCTTCTCCGTAAATAGGCAGTGTTTCCGCTTTAACGGTCTTTCCATCAATGACTACTTCGATGCTTTCTCCACCCTGCACCAATCGGTCTTTTACCGCCACACTATCATTAAAATATAGGGTGCAGGCAACAATTATACTGATGCCAACTTGACCTAGAATTTTGAACTTCCCGGCAAGACCTTCCTTGTCCTTTTTGAAAACTTTGATGTAGTCATCGACGAAGCCAATAGTTCCGAGCCAAATCGTTGAGACTATCATCAGAATCACATAAACGTTATCTAGCTGCGCGAAAAGAATTGTTGGAATGAGGATGGAAGACAGGATTATAATTCCGCCCATTGTTGGCGTTCCTTGCTTTTGAATTTGTCCTGCTAGGTCAAGATCGCGAACAATTTCTCCCACTTGTTTCAACTGTAAATACTCAATTACCTTCTTGCCAATAACCATGGAGCAAATCAGCGAAGTGATGATGCTGGCAGCTGCTCGGAACGAGATGTACTGGAACAAACCCGCCCCTGGCAAATCATAATTGGTTTGAAGAAATTCGAACAGATGATATAGCATTAGCAGATCTGTTTGAGGTTGGTTGTCAATATTTCCATATCGTCAAAAGGTGTCTTTACACCTTGGATTTCTTGGTATTTCTCGTGGCCTTTTCCAGCCACTAGAATGATGTCTCCTGGTTGAGCCAGCATACATGCGGTTCGAATGGCTTCTGCGCGGTCGATGATTGTCACGGCCTTTCTCACAGTCACAGGGTCAAGACCTTTTTTCATGTCTTCGATAATCTGCGCTGGCTCTTCACTTCGCGGATTGTCTGAAGTAAGAATCACTCTGTCACTTCCTTCTCCCGCGATACGCGCCATTTCTGGTCGCTTGGTTTTGTCGCGGTCACCACCGCAACCCACAAGCGTTAGCACTTTCTCGTTGCCAGTTCTTAGTTCTCTAATCGTAGAAAGAATATTATCGAGTGCATCAGGCGTGTGGGCGTAATCCACAATTCCAAGAATGTTGTTCGGAGTTTTGAAGAATTCGAAGCGTCCTTCTGGCGAGTGAAGATTACTCAACGTGGTCAGAATTTGAAGTTTCTCTTCTTTCAATTCGATGGCCGCTCCATAAACACTCAATATGTTGTACGCATTGAACGAACCAATCAGCCGCGTAATCACTTCCTGTCCATCAATATTCAAAACCAAACCTGTGAGATTATTCTCAAGTACCTTAGCCTTGCGATCAGCCATTGATTTCAATCCGTAGGAAACGACTTTGGCCTTGGTGTTTTGCACCATCACCTGGCCATTCTTGTCATCCAAATTTACAAGTGCAAACGCCTTGGGAGAAAGCCCATCAAATAACATTTTTTTGGCAGTGATGTAATTGCCGAAGGTTTCGTGATAATCGAGGTGGTCGTGGGTGATGTTTGTGAAAATTGCCCCCGTGAAATCTAAGCCAGCTACGCGATGCTGATGTAATGCGTGTGAACTCACTTCTATAAAGCAGAAATCGCAACCTGCATCAACCATTTCGGCCAATAGCTTATTAAGATTGATTGGGTCGGGAGTGGTGTGTGTTGCTGCCACTTCAATTCCGTTAATCAGATTTCTTACCGTGGAGATGAGACCGACTTTATACCCAAGTCCCAAGAAAAGTTCGTAGAGCAATGTTGCAGTTGTGGTCTTGCCGTTTGTCCCCGTTATACCAACCAGTTTCAGATTATCCGATGGGTTTTCGTAGAAGTTCGAAGCAATCATTCCAGCAGCCACACGGCTGTTTTTTACTTGGATGTAGTTCACTTCTTTGTGAAGTTCAGTCGGAAGCACCTCGCACACAATGGCTAAGGAACCTTGTTCAATTGCTTGCTCAATAAAGTCGTGGCCATTGCTCAGCGTGCCATTTACAGCAACAAAAAGCGAGAACTTCTTCGCTTCTCGCGAGTCGATACAAACGTTTTCAATCGCAATATTAGTTGAGCCTACGACTTCCTCGATTCCCGCACGGTACAATATGTCTTTCAGCAGCTTCATGATAGACGAATGATTATTTCGCGTCCACTTGTGGCGCGCGTTCCAGGCAGAATTGATTGTTGGCGCACAACGCCAGAACCGATTATACTCACTTTTAAACCTGTGTTTTCCAATAAAAAAAGTGCGTCCATTGCACCCATTCCAACTACGCGTGGAACGAGATTTTCAATCACTTCGCGTTCTGTAATTCTGACTGAGTTTGAATCAGCAGAAGCAACGGCCCACTTGGCGTCTGGATCCTTTATATCAGTTTGTATATCAAGCTTCTCGAAAGTCTTCGCGAGGTCTCTCTTGTCGCTCACTTTTGAGAATGGAATAAGATGGTCAGCCAATAGCGGGTCGGTTTCAACTTCTTCCAACATCTTTACTTGCGTGGAATACACCTTGTCTGAAATTTCCTTGAAAATCGGTCCCGCAACTAAGTTTCCGTAATAGACAGAACTTGTGGGCGAATCAATAACTACAATGCATGTGTAGCGTGGCTTGTCTGCTGGGAAATACCCAACAAACGAAGCCTGATAGCTTTTGTCTCGGTGATAACTTCCGCCCTTGGAAATCTGTGCGGTCCCCGTTTTTCCTGCAATCTTATAGTTTGCATGCTTCAAGTTGCTGGCGGTTCCGTGGTCCACAACTCCTTCAAGCAGCAGTTTTACTTTATCAATCGTTTTCTGCGAACAGATTTGCTTGTTCAGCACTTCAGTTGGGAATTCACGTACAATTTGGCCATGCTTTTTGATGGCTCGAACAAGCTTTGGACGAACCATTTCGCCATCATTTGCAACTGCATTGTAAAGTGAGAGAATTTGTAATGGTGTTTGAAGAACTTCATATCCAATACTCATCCAGGGAAGTGAAATTCCAGACCAAGATTTATCCTTTGGTGATGGAATGCGTGGTTTTCCTTCGCCTTTAATTTCCAAGCCGAGAGGCTCATTCAAACCCATTTCAACCAATCGGTCGGTTATCTGTTCTGGATTCTTCTGGTAGTATTGATTCACCAATTTCGAAACACCAACGTTGGACGAAATTTCAAATATTTTGGCAACAGTTATCTTGTTGTAAACACCCGTTTTCGAATCCTTCATGGTGGCGTTGTAATACTTCTTTACTCCGCTTTCTATATCAACAGTGTCAGTGATGTCAACATGACCATCTTCTAGGAGACAAATCAGACTGGCTAATTTGAATGTTGAGCCTGGCTCTGTAGCTGAGCCGATGGCGTAGTTGTATGTTTCCGCGTAGCTTCCGCTTTCCTGTTGGGTGAGATTCGCGATTGCTTTTATTTCGCCCGTTTGCACTTCCATTAGAATGGCACAACCATGATGCGCACCATGTTTTTCAAGCTGCAATTGAAGTGCATTCTCTGCAACATCCTGAATGTTAATATCAATAGTTGTGATGAGGTCAGAACCATCTTCAGGCTCAATTTCATTTTCATCGCTCAGAGGCTTCCAGTTTCCTCCCGCAATTTTTCGCATCAAACGCTGACCACCAACTCCAGCCAACTCCTCAGAATACGCACCTTCCAAACCAACGCTGTAGTCAGGTCGGTCATAGCCAATGGTGCGAGCAGCCAATTGCTTGAACGGCTTTGCGCGCTTGTTTCGCTGATTGTGTATGAAGCCGCCTTTATGTTTGCCACGCTTAAAGATTTCAAAGCTTCGAAGCGCTTTCAATTCCTTGTGCCCAACCTTCCGTTTAATAAGGTAATACTGACTCTTATTAAGTCGCGCCTTGGTTAGCTCGCGCTTGTAGGTCTGTGCTGATTTGTCTCCAAAAAGGTCTGAAAGCTGATGTGAAAGCTTGTCTACATGCTCATCAAAATATTCATCAGTCAATGCAGGAACATTCGCATCCCAACGAATTTCATAAATCGGTTCTGAAGTAGCGAGAAGACTCCCGTTAGTGGAGAAAATATTTCCACGTACAGCTTCAATGGTTCGAAAAGCGGTAGTCTGCGACTCAGCTTTTCCTTTCCACTTTTCACCTTCAACGAATTGAATCTGCGCCACACGCGCCACGATAGCAAGTGCGAAGACACACATCAATCCATATGATAAATAGACGCGGGTTTTTATTTGCTTTTCGTGACTCAATTCTCTGGTTTCTCGTCAGTCGTTATTACAATTTTCTTTGGCGGAACTACACTTTCGTAGATTCCCATATGAGCAACCGATTTTGCCACTTCGCTCTGCTTGCTCACAAACATTAATTCTGACCGAGTTGAAATGAATTCTGATCTCAATTCCTTGATCTCACGATTCAGTCGCTCCATTCCAATCACGGTTCCTTCGCTATAATGACTGTTGCCTATGTAGAATATTCCGATGCTGAATAGGAATAGCAGGAATGGGATGTTGTTCAACATATTATCGCGTGTCAGAAAACTTCCGTCCAGTACACCGAGAATACGTTTTGCAACGCCTCTTCCTTCAGTTGTATTTTCTGATTCCTGACTCATTAGATTTTCTCGGCAATTCTCAATTTTGCACTTCTTGCACGTGGATTTCGTGCTATTTCTTCATCCGTTGGGATGATGGGTTTTCTTGAAATAACGTTGAATGGAACAAGCGGTTTTCCGTAGAAATCCTTCTCTATTTTTCCTTCGACATTTCCGCTTCTGACAAGATTTTTCACCAAACGATCTTCCAGTGAGTGATAAGAAATAACGACCAACCTGCCTTCTTCTGCTAAGACGTTCGGCATTTGAGAAAGCATGTCTTCCAATGCATTCATCTCATCGTTTACTTCAATTCTAATCGCCTGAAAAACGCGAGACATAAAGCTGTTTTCCTTTCCTCGCTGCGCGATGGGAAGAATTACCACTTTGAATTGATCAATGGTTTCAATCGGCTCAATACCTTGCGCAGCAACAATCGCTTTCGAAAGTTTCCAAGCTTCTTTTAAGTCAGCGTTTTCACGGAAAATCTTTGAAAGATTTTCAACCGAATACTCATTTATGATTGTTCTAGCAGTACGTTCAATTCCTTCAGACATCCGCATGTCTAAAGGGCCATCTGCCCTTGTACTGAAACCTCGACTTGGTTCATCAATCTGAAAGGAAGAGATACCTAAATCTGCTAAAACACCATCCACCGGAATTGCTTTAAAATACCGCAGGAAATTGTGCACAAACCGAAAGTTGTGTGGTATAAAAGTGAAACGTTCGTCCTGCAGCAGGTTCATTTGTGCGTCTTTGTCTTGATCGAAAGCGTACAGATGTCCGCCTTTCAAATGCTTCAAAATTTCTCGCGAATGACCTCCTCCTCCAAAGGTTAAATCCACGTAAATTCCGTTGGGATCAATCCTTAAGCCGTCAATGCATTCCTGTAACAGTACGGGTTTATGGTACGTCATCAGCCCCATTATTTAGGCTGCCCATGACTTCTTCAGCCAGTGTGGCAATGTCTGTTTCAGGATTGTTCAACGATTCCTCGTAAGCATCCTTGTCCCATATTTCTACATATGTACCGACACTTGCGAGAACGATGCTATTGGATATTGAACTGAATCCCACAAGATCTTTGGGAATCAGTAATCGACCCGTTGCATCCAGCTCAACGATCTTGACCCCAGCCGTAAATAACCTGATGAACTCGACATTCTTGCGCTTAAACCTGTTCAGTTTATTCACCTCACCCATCTTGTCATCCCACTCATTCATTGGGTACAACTCAATGCACTTCTCGAACATGCTGCGCTTCAAAACGAAGCCGCCCTCGAGCTGAGACATCAATTGCTTCTTCAATGCTGTAGGTAGCATGAGTCGGCCCTTGGCGTCCACTTTACATTCATATGTACCGATGATATTGGTCACTTACACTGGAATTTATCTAGGTAAAGTAATGGATTATCTACCACTCTTTACCACAGTTTACCACAACTGTTGAAAACTTTATAGTTCAAATCTACTGAAAGGTTACGATACGACTATAAATGAGTACAATTTAGTACAAATAGAGCTGTGGTAGAAAGTGGTAAAATTGTTAATAAAGTCAGAGTTATACACTTGATTTATTCGAGATTCCGCCCCCTCATTTTTGGTTAATTTTGAGCAAAACGTCAATAGAGGTGATACGAGAGGAATCAGGACATAAATATATTGAGCAAGGAGAAGGTCCTGTGCTGCTGGTGCTTCATGGTTTGTTCGGGGCGTTGAGTAATTTCAATGACGTACTAAACGAATTCTCGAAGGATTACAAAGTGGTAATCCCGATGATGCCTATTTACGACCTTCCGCTTTTGAAGACGAACGTAAAGGAGTTAGCCGCATATATTGACGAGTTCGTCTCGTTTAAAGGATATGAAAGCATGTCTCTTTTGGGTAATTCTCTCGGAGGGCACGTTTCGCTCGTTTACACAGTTGCACATCCTGAGAAGGTGGATGCGCTTATTCTTACCGGAAGCTCAGGTCTGTATGAGAATGCTTTTGGTGGGTCTTTTCCCCGCAGAGAGGATAAGGTATATATTAGGAAGAAGGTGGAGACTACATTCTACGATCCTGCGACTGCGACTGACGAACTGATTCAAGAGGTCTTTGATATCATTAATGATCGTGGTAAGTTGATTCGGGTCCTTGCTATAGCCAAGTCAGCCATTCGTCATAACATGAAGGATGATTTGCCGAGTATCACAATTCCCACGTGTCTAATCTGGGGAAAGAATGATGGTGTAACTCCTCCGGAAGTTGCAGAAGATTTTCATGAGCTTATCCCGAACTCCGAACTACATTGGATTGATAAGTGCGGTCATGCTGCTATGATGGAGCATCCTATTGAATTCAACGCGGTTTTATCACCTTGGTTGAAAAAACATATTCTTAAGAAATAATTTGATGATTATAAAAGATGTCGAGTTTGTGATGAGCAACTCGGACGTACGCAAGTGCCCGAAACCTGACAAGCCTGAGTTCGCATTCATTGGTCGGTCTAACGTTGGCAAGTCTTCCCTTATAAATATGTTGATGGGAAGAAAGAAGTTAGCGAAGACCAGTTCCACGCCTGGAAAGACGCAACTTATCAATCATTTCTCAGTCAATCAATCATGGTACTTGGTGGATTTACCGGGCTATGGCTACGCCAAAGCTCCAGATAAACTGAAGAAGAAGTTTGAGAAGATAATTTCCGACTACATCCTTTTACGGGAAAACCTTGTAAGCATGTTTGTCTTGGTTGATATAAGACATACGCCACAGCAGATTGACCTTGAGTTTATGGAATGGTTGGGGATGTCTCAGATTCCGTTTACAATGGTATTCACAAAACTGGATAAGTTGAAGCGAGGAGAGATTGAACCAGCTCTCAAAAAGTATCGCGCTAGGATGTTGGAGACATGGGATGAGCTTCCGATTCAAGTGTTGACCTCCGCAGAAAAGCATGATGGAAAAGAAGCATTGCTTGAGTACATCGAAACGCTAAATTCCGATTTCAAATCAAAGTTTAAGGCATAAAAAAGGCTTCCATTTTGGAAGCCTTTTTTATGAGACGTTACGCGTTGATTATCTAATTAACTGTAGCCAACCAGTTTCTCTAAATTTAAAGTTGTCAAGTTCGTTGTCTATTGCGTTTCCTGAATTCATTTCAGCTTTCGAGATAACATAGAAGTATGTGCCGGCTGATGCTGGAGTTCCAGATGCAGTTACTCCATCCCAAGATATAAGCGGTGAGGAGTTTTCAAATACTACGTTACCCCATCTGTTGTAAATCTCAAGATTGAAATTACCAACATCGCTTGTTCTAATATCGAAGACATCATTGATTCCATCATTATTTGGCGTGAATACGTTTGGTACAATCAATCCTTCAACCACATTAATAGGAAGTGTTAATGTGTCTAAGCAGTCAAGACCGCTGCGCACAACTAGCGTAATATCATACGTTCCTGCTTCATTGTAAGAATGGAAAGGAAGAGAATCTGTGCTGGTTGTTCCATCACCAAAGTCCCAGTTCCATTCGCTGGTTAAAATACTGTTATCAACCATACCTAAAATATCATAGACAAATATGCCTCCTGGTAGGTTTGTATCTAGAGAGATGGCGAAATCGGCAACAGGCTGCGGAAAAACTACAACTGAATAATTTCTGGTGAGCGAAGAACAACCACCATTAATGGTGTTTGAAATAAGCTCATTCACCTGAACCGTTCCAGTAACAGGATTTAGCGAATCATTGTCCCATACAACGGTGACAGAGTAATCTGTTTCTTCAGTAATTGTACCTCCAGTAACCGAGAAGATATAATCAGAGCCATTTTCTGGAACGGTGTAAACACTTTCAATACTTGCGCACAAAGCATTGTCGCCAGTTACTTCTGGCTCTAAAGGAACATCGAAAGACATGATGTATGCATCGTCTTGGTAAGATTGGAAATTATCCCAATCGTACCGGACCACTTGATTCAAGAAATTGTTGGTAGTTGCAGAAGCCGTATTGAGCATGTTTTCCCAAACTAGATTGGCAGTATTCCAATTAGCCATTCCGTTGTAATTCTCATCTCCTTCCCAAGGATTTGCATACAACGCTATTTCGGCTGTGGCGTTTGCACCGCCTGTTTGATTAATACGGTGATACCACCAAGGGTTTACATAGCAAATGGTTGTATCTGTGGATGTTACTGGAAGACCGTTAATAGTCGGGTTTCTGTTTACGAAACGGACATGATACCAATCTGGAGCATTTGTCTCAGGCTTAACCTGAACAGGTCTGTACCTTTTTTGCTGGTTAGGTGAAATATCTAAGCTTGAACCTGTAGGGAACAAGTATGGAACGTTTTGAGCTGTAGCTCTTGCTAAGTTTCCGTTTCCTAGACTTGAAACAAATCCACATGTATCGCAAAACAAGCTACGCTGTATAGCTCCTGTATTGGTGCTGAATACCCAGAGAGTGTCGAAATCGGTTGCCCATTCTGCAGTGTTTAGTTTAAGTGTTCCGTTAACATCAATTTCTGAGTTTACATCGTACTGAACCACTCTAACATTATCCATCAAATTCACATCATGGAACCTGGTAACAGACGTACCGCGAATGGAGTCTTCCACGGCAGTAGGCTGGGGGTAAAACCTCACTAAACTCTCTCCGGCTCGAAAAACATCATTATTCTCCCAATCTCCATGAACATCAAATAGTCCGATATTAGTTTGATTTGTAAGTAGTCCACCGCATTCTGCATTATTGATGAAGTCTCCCTTTATGATGAATTTCCCACGATTCACTAAGATGCTGTCATTGTTAGCTACTGAACCATCAACCCAAACAACAGCTGAATCATTTATTCCTCCATTAATAAAAAATAGAGCCCCATTATTGGAAAGAAGAGGTTCGTTTTGGCCAATTGAAGCCTGTGTAAAACCAAGGACAAAAAAGAAAAGAAGAGAGAACGCCTTAATTGGGGTTGAGATTTTCATCAGATACGTAAACTTTTGTCGAATCGATTTTCTGTAAGTACACAAATATAACCGTGAGAGTTCAAATGTTCAAACAAATTAGAACAGTGTTTGCAGCGTGAAAATAGCGATTCCTATTCAGGAAACATTTCCTTGGCGAAATGCTGCCCAAATTCGCGCATGTCGGCAGCTATTTTGTCTTCGTTTGTGGCGCGTTGTAACGTGTCTGCCATAGACACGATGGTTTGATGAAAAAAGCGCTTCATTTCATCAACACGCATTTCCTTTGTCCAAAGATCCATCCGTAAGGTTTCTTCGCTCTCAGTATCGTAAACCGAAATCATTATTGCTTTGGTGTCAAGTTCCTTTTCCATTCCAGCATCTGTCGCCAGCCAGTCGATTTTTTCGGGAACTTGGTTTTCGTCAAGAGTAACGTTAAATTTTATCTGTGAAGATTCGCTCATTTTATAGTCTGGGTTTGTATTTAGATTGGGCAAGAATTTCCTGAGAATTCTGGTTCGCCATTAGTTGAATCATATTGATTTCAGGGTTTTCTTGCATGTACTTTCTTACAATTTCCCAACCGACCCATTGCCCTAATCTACCAGGAGAATCTTTTGGAATACCAGCAACAAATGGTGCTTGATTAATCCATTTGTTGATGTTCATATATTCGGTGGTATAAAGTAGTTCTTGATTGACTATGTGGGCCCAGATTCGTGGTTCGTATTGGGTACACCATTGCGCGGCATCAGTAGAAAATCCAACCTTGGTTGAATCAGCAGTTTCGCGAAGCGTAGCATCCAGTACGTATAGCAACTTGCCTTCAAAAACCATGTAGTCGAGCAATGTTTCGCGTTTTGCATCTGTTTCGTAGGTTGCTTGCAGCCAACCCTTCATCGCTTGGGGCACAACCTGCTCCAACTTCATGTTGTCGTACATGTATTTTGGTAACCCAACCATCGGATAAATAGGGTAATTGGCTCCTAAAAACATATCAAGCCCGATTCCGAGTGTAGTTGGTGTAGCTATAATAGCGTAGTTGAGGGCAGAAATATTGAAAACGACCTTGGGAGTGATACTATCTGGAAAGTGATACTTGAAATAACGGAATGCTTCGGTGAGTTGCTCCTCAATGGCAGTGACGTCTTTGTATTCGAACTGTACGTCTTCATAAAGCGTTTTCATGCTTTCATCAGTAATGAATTGAGCAACTGAATACTGAAAGCCCTCCGTTTGAGGATTGCCTATTCGAAGCACACCTTCGCAGTAATCAACAAAGAAGTCACCGTATTTCTCGTAAAGTTCGTCTGTGTTAGTTTGTCCTGCAGCAGGGTTAAGTGCAAAAAGGTCTTGGTCGAGGCGGTGGAATTCAAGTTCCAGTTCTATTTTGCTAACATCAACATCCAATGAGTCATGCTTGCATCCTAATAAGGACAGAGCGAATAAAATAAGTACGACTGGAAGTGAGATTCTCATGCCCGAATAATCATGTAATTTTGTGGACCAAATTGAAGCAGACAAAATTATGAAAAACCTACTTCTGACATTAATGATTCTTGGGTTTGGCTGTGAAGCCTTTGCACAGGATCAAGCAGTTGGTCCAAACACTCGAAAAAAGTTTAAGATTGGATTCAATCTTTCACCTTCTATTGACTTTTTTCAAACAAACACAGAAGGTGTTGATCTTGATAAAGTGCGAGCCAAATTCGGTTATGGTTTGATGGCGGAATATGCGTTTACGAACAATTATGCAATTGCTTTTGGTTTAGAGCACAAAATGGCTGGGGCATCTTTAGACTTTGCTGCGGATGCGGATGCACGCTATTTGGACCAGTCGGATGAGACAGAGTATCGACTCCTTACACGATCTCATCGACTTGATTATGTAAATATTCCAATCACCCTTAAGTTGATGACCAATGAGATTGGTTATTTCACCTACTTCGGACAATTTGGAGTCGACCTTTCAATATTGGCTTCTTCCCAAGCGAGGGATCAACGTCAAACAGTTATGGATACATCCATAGTAGTAGGTGTTGTTTCTGAACTTTTCGGCTCTGCGGGGGAAACTGATTTTATCGGTCGGTATAACCAAACTATGTTTATTAATATAAAGCTTAGAATTGGAGCTGGATTTGAATGGAATTTCTCTGGAAATACAGCATTAGTTGTGAGTGTTTCTTATCACAACGGTTTTATTGATTTGATGAAAGATGCGAACAAGGATAAAGTGGATAATGATGAGGGATTGTTCAAACACGATGACGCAGACTATTCAAAGGAAATCCCGTTCGAACTGAGCGCGAATCTCCATCATGTTGCGCTTAATGTGGGTATTCTTTTCTAAAATTAACAACTAAGAATAACTTTGCCGAAGCCTTAGGTTTCGGCTTTTTTATATCCATGCAAATACGATTATCACAACTTAATTATCACATTGGCAACTTCGAAGAGAACACTCGGAAGATTGTGGGTGAAGTGAATTCTGCGAAAGTCGATGAAGTTGACTTGATTGTTTTCTCCGAATTATCGGTTTGCGGCTATCCACCTAGAGATTTTCTAGAGTTCGAAGATTTTATCTCAAGGTGTGAAAAAGCGGTTACAGAAATTGCTGCTAAATGTGTAGGGATTACGGCTGTTGTTGGCGCACCATTACGCAATAATGCAGCGAGTGGAAAAAGCCTTTTCAACGCTGCATTCGTACTTGCAGATGGTAGTATTAAGCAAGTGATTAAAAAGTCTCTTTTGCCGAATTATGACATTTTTGACGAAAACAGATACTTCGAGCCTAGTCGCGAATTTGATGTGGTAGAGGTGGGTGGCGTTCGGGTAGCGCTTACCATTTGCGAGGATCTTTGGAACATCGAAGATCCATTGTACATAACCAGCCCGATGGACGAGTTGATGAAGCAGAACCCGCAGTTGATGGTGAATATTGCAGCGTCTCCCTTTGATTTTGCTCACCGCGAGGCGCGTATTCGAATCCTTGAAAAGAACTGTAAGAAATATGGTTTGCCGATTCTTTACACTAACCATATTGGAGCCCAAACCGAATTGATTTTTGATGGCGGTTCCATGGCATTAGACGCACAAGGAAACCTACTTCACGAATTGGATTATTTCCAAGAGGATTCTTCCACCTTTCAATATGATGGGAATTTAAAGTTGATTGGTGAAGAGAAAAACGTTGATACTCGTTCTAAGATTGAACGGATCCATGATGCTGTTGTCCTAGGAATTAAGGACTATTTCGAGAAACTCGGTTTCAAGAAAGCGGTTTTAGGGCTATCCGGAGGAATTGATTCTGCGGTGGTTCTTTATCTGGCACAAAAGGCTTTAGGAGCCGAAAATGTCCGCACATTACTTATGCCTTCTGAATTCTCCTCAGACCATTCGGTTGATGATTCGGTGCAACTTTCTGAAAATCTTGGAACTGAGTATGAGATTGTTTCAATTGAAAACTTGTTCAATAATTTTCAGCAAGACTTAAAACCCTTGTTTGGCAATTTGCCGTTTAATGTAGCAGAAGAGAATCTTCAAGCAAGAACACGAGGTGTGCTATTGATGGCGGTTTCAAACAAGTTTGGAAATATACTGTTGAATACATCAAATAAGAGTGAGTGTGCGGTTGGGTATTCTACTATTTACGGAGATATGAATGGTGGGCTCGCGGTAATCGCTGACTTGTATAAGACGGAAGTTTATGAGTTGGCGCGATGGGTTAATCGTCATGACGAAGTGATTCCTGAGAGTATTATCACGAAAGCTCCGAGTGCAGAACTTCGCCCGGATCAGAAGGACTCTGACTCACTTCCTGATTATGATGTTTTAGATGAGATTTTGATAGAGTACATTGAAAATCGAAAAGGTCCGGCAGAGATTATTGCCATGGGGCATTCCGAAGCGTTGGTAAATCGAATTTTGAGATTGGTGAATTTGAATGAATACAAAAGATACCAAACGCCACCGATACTAAGAGTGAGCAAAAAGGCGTTCGGTATGGGCCGAAGAGTGCCAATTGTGGGAAAATATCTTTGCTAAAGAACTAACTGAGATGAGGAATTTGATTGCAGTATTGTTGGTAGTAATGGTGAGCGTAGGTTGTGCAACTAAGGATGAGCAGGCACGGAAAAACATTGCTCAAACATGGCGTGTTTCCAAGGTTTTTCAGGATGGAAATGATATTACTACCACTTATTTGGACACCCGACAAGAGTATCGGTTGACGTTCAGTAACAATGGAACTTTTGCAGAAAGCTATCGCCCGTTTAGCGGGTCTGCACCGGTGAATATACCAGGCACTTGGGTTTTTTCTGACGGTATAAAAAAGGTAACTCTTACCGATGATAATCAGACACGTCTTTATCAGGTAGATGAACTGAGTGAAGATAATCTCAACATCACCGATCTTGGTTCGTTCAACGAGCGGGAGATACAGTTTGTGCGAAACTGATTAACTGATTGTCCAGGTGCTTTTCCCACGAAGCAACTCATTCAAATCACCTTCACTGAACTTGCTTTTTGCCTCTGCTAATTGGTCAATAAGTAGACCTTCGTAACACGCTCTTTCTGCTGTGTAGAATATTCCGAAAGGACGTGGGAAGTTTCCTTCTAACGATGGGTCTTGGTAGAAGCGCATTAGGACATTTGCTTTACCTCGGTCTGTTTCATCATGAATCCAAAGCTCATCTTCGCTTACAGAATCCATATTTACGACAACAGGTGTGAAACCATCTAGTTTGATTCCGAATGTCTTTGTTTGCGCCAAATACTAATGGCTTACCGTGTTCTACAAATAGGGTCTGTTCACCTTTAGTTGCTCTGTTGGTCATACCGAAAAATGCACCATCGTTGAACACATTACAATGATGTTCCTTTGCGTGCGTTAGCACGCGAAAGAATCGTACGCAAATGAAGAGGGTCACGGTCCATCGTTCTAGCATAGAACGTAGAATCAGCACCAAGACATAAAGCTGCAGGGTTGAATGGGTTACCCAAGGATCCCATTGGGCTAAACTTGGTGTTTTTTCCTTCCTCAGAAGTAGGCGAATCGGTACTCGTTAATACAGGTTCAGGTGGTAAATTAACCGTAATTATAAAATCAATTGTATCACCCTATCCACCTGGAAGGTTTACACAGGAATTAGTTGTTGACCTGTTGTAGAATAAGATGCGCTCTTGCATAATACTTAGTTGGGACCAAAACTGTAGGTGCAACAACTTATAAATCTACATTACAACCTCCAGATCTTGTCTAACTACAAGAATCATTTACGCTATATTCAAACACACCATCAAAATCAAAAAAACAAGATGAAAGACTCAATATCTCCAGTTGCTGTCTGATTTGTAATCCCAGAACCAACACCAATGGTAAATATTCTTGTTTGCCCTGAACAGAATACAGCACCAACTATGGATGAAGGGTTAATTTATGTGTAGCCAGAATTAAAAGATTCAGGTGCACATGGACTGGGACCAGTGCATTGAGCACTCAATATTAGAACGTTCGAAAAGGAAATAAATATAATCATGAAACACCCTAAAGGAAATTAGCACAAACGTTTTGGACAACGTTTTACAGCACAAAACAAAATGGCAATGCTAAGACAAGATGCGCACTAGAATATTTAAAACCACTATTTATGTATACCAAACATATGTCAAAAGCATTATTCAATAAAAAGACAACACAAATATTATTCAGCAGGCGCTAATTCTACCTCCAAACCATCCATTACATCTGAAATATGAAGTTGGCAGCCCAAACGGGAATTCTCTTTTACATTAAAAGCTTCGGAGAGCATGGCTTCCTCATCATCTGATTTTTCTGGAAGGTTATTATGAGATTGCACATAGCATTGGCAGGAAGCACACATAGCCATACCACCGCAGATACCAATGGTTCCTTCGGGAGCCAATTCATAGGCACGCACTAACTCCATAAGGTTCATGTTCATGTCGGTCGGAGCATCTACTTCGTGAGAAACGCCTTCCCTATCGGTAATTTTTATTTTGATATCACTCATGTGAAGTTATGTATTCAGCCAGTTCCCTTTCTAGACCTTCAACTTAGAAGCGGGAGATATTCTTATTTTTTTAGCTTTAATTAATAGCTTTTATCACCGCTTTGGGTGCTTCTTTCTTACTGCCATCAAACCCTATAACACCCCCTACGGTGGTATATTTCAGTACTAGTTTTTTATCTGGAAAAATACGCTTATAAGCACTTTGGCACATTAAAGTAGCTTCGTGGAAACCGCAAAGAATCAATTTTAACTTCCCGGGATAGGTGTTGACATCCCCAATCGCGTAAATACCAGGGATATTGGTCTGATAATCCAATGCATTATCCACCTTAATCGCATTCTTTTCGATTTCTAATCCCCAATCCCCAATAGGTCCCAATTTTGGGGACAAGCCGAATAAGGGTATAAAATGGTCAATCTCCAACATGAAGTCTTCAGCAGCATTCTCAGATTTTCTAATAATAACAGATTCTAAAGTATCAGCACCTTGCAAGCCTACAATCTCGCCAGGGGTAATTAGTTTTATTTTACCTAAATCCTTTAAATGCTGTACTTTTTCAACAGAATCTAAGGCACCCCTGAACTCGTTACGTCTATGTACTAAGGTTACCTCAGATGCTACATCAGAAAGAAAAATACTCCAATCCAAAGCAGAATCGCCACCACCAGCAATAACCACTTTTTTATCTCGGTACACTTCAGGGTCTTTTATCATGTAAGCGACTCCCCTGTCTTCGTAGCTAGCTATGTTCTTTAGTTGTGGTTTACGTGGCTCAAAGCTGCCCAATCCACCTGCAATGGCAACAATAGGCGCCTGATGCTTGATTCCTTTAGAAGTGGTTACCACGAAAGTACCATCTTCTAATTTTTCAATTGTTTCTGCTCTTTCCCCCAAAGTAAACCCAGGCTGAAAAGGCTTTATCTGTTCCATAAGATTGTCTACCAAACTTCCAGCAAGTACTTCTGGAAAACCAGGGATATCATAAATGGGTTTTTTTGGATACAACTCGGTACATTGTCCGCCAGGTTGCGGCAGGGCATCTATTAAATGGCATTTTAACTTTAACAGCCCTGCTTCAAAAACGGCAAAAAGACCCGTAGGCCCAGCTCCAATTATCAATATGTCGGTTTGAATCATTTAAATTTTTTTTTGGAAACACAGCAAAGATATCACACTTGAAAGGTATTAAAGTATGATGTTTATCAGTTTTGAGCTATACAACATTAACGACCTCTTCTATTTGCGGAGCATACTTTTTAATGTTCTTAATGTTGGCTTTGAGCGCTGCTGCGTTCATTACCACTAATGCATCGCATTCATCACCGGAAGTAAAAATTTCGATGCTCCCGAAGTGAACTGGAAAACCTGAAACGCCCGCCAATTTGCCTAATGAGGTGCGAATCTCGGCAGGGAAATTTGGGAAGGCACTTAAGTCGTTTCCGAAGAGTGCATTTGTGTCTGTAAATTGCGTTCCTGTAAGTTGAATTCCATCTCCGGAATCTCCTGCAAACAGAATCGTTGTACCGTTAGTCTTTTCTAATGTAGCGGACATACTTTCTTTTGTGACCAGCAACGGTAATTGCCGTGGTTGGTA
>JBLIGB010000016.1:0-18215 GCA_047636795.1 Bacteroidia bacterium
TCACCAGTTATAGTTGCTGTAGTTGTTCCTCCTTGAGCCGAACAGCCACATTGAATGGTTTGAATTTGTTCGCACGTTGGAAAATCTGAGAAGTAGTAGGTAATTAGGTAGGAAGCAGCAGCAGGATTTAACCCCGTAACCTGCCATGCTTCTGGGCTATTGAAAGGAGGTGCAATACTGGTTGTTTGAGTTGTAGTACCGTCAAATATTTCAACCTCAATTGTTCCTGTTGCAGGGGGAGCACTGAATTCAATTGTCCCATCAACAACTCCACTTCCAGCTACACAACCAGCAATGATAGAAGTGATAGTTGGTGGTGCGGTGTATGTAGTTGTGATAATGCAGGTTTGGTCATCAGAAAATCCAGCCCCAAAGTCACAGTCGAGTCCGTCTTGCGGTAATCCAGTGTATGTAAAGGTGGTAGGGCTGACAAAGGGTGCATTTACAGTTTGTATGTTTCCGAAGCAATCTGTCACCGCCAATTGGCCCGTTGCTGGCGGATTGGTGAACGTGACAGTTACTTCCGCATCGTATTGTAAGAAGTTTTGTCCAGAAATATAGCAGTCGGATAACACTACGTCTAGGTTATCCATGTTACAACCTGCGCAGTTATCTATCGTGACGGTCACGGGCTGAATATCGGAACAAGTTCCAGCACCAGCCTGAATGTAATATGTACCAGAAGTTGCAACAACAGTTGGGTTTGCAAGCGGAACGGTTCCAGCGGCATCTGTCCAGTAAGTCAATCCGCCACCTCCAGTACTTCCCGCTGTGATAGTCGCAGCGGTTAAATCAACCGTTGCAGGTTGACATTCGGGTGCTGGGTCGGTAATGACCAATGTTTGTGCTGGGTCAACCACCACATTAAACGTAATGGCTGGGCCATCTCCACATAAGATTGTTTCCACTACCGAGATTTGACCACCCGTTGCTCCGAAATCAACCGTGATTTCATTTGTTCCCTGCCCATTCATAATTGTTGCTCCTGCAGGAACGGTCCACGCATAAGTTGAAGTATTCGGGTTTGCCACAGTGTAAATATTTCCTGTAGCGTTTTGGCAAAGCGGTGTTGGTCCTTGAATTGGTGGAGTTTGTGGGTCACAGCAGTTTACGTCAATAATTACAGAAACATCGTCAGATTCAGTTACACAACCAGCATTGTCAGAAGCAGTAAGCGTATAGGTAATTGCTCCAGTTGGGCAGACTTCTGGGGTTAGTGTTGTTTCCTCGCCTGCGGCCATGTTAGTTGTAGGCGACCAAAGTACGTCTGGTGCATATTCTTCAGGTTCGTCATCGAACGTAATGGACCAGCCATCAAACACACCATCACCTGCAAGTGCACTTGTTTCCACTTCAATTGACCAAAGTCCATTTGCTGTGCAGCCATCCATACCGGAAAATGGTTGACTTGAATTGAAGGTTCCAGTAATTGGTTCAGGATTTGCTCCAGAAAGCGCGGAACCGCCAAAAGGAACAAAACATGCGTTTTCGTAATATGATGGATTCCCGAATAAACCGCCACCAGCTGGCGCCTCACCGATGGGCACCAACTCTACTTGAGTACCATCGGGGCAAACAAGTGTAATCGAAAGTGCTTCAACTCCACCGGGTGGTAGACCAAAACCAGTAAATTCTAAAGTTGAAATACACACTTCAACCAGAGAACTAGGGTTAACAGTACTCATGTTCAAGTCTTGAACATTTACGTTTACGCTACCGCCACCAAATACCGAAGCATCGAAGGTTTCGGTTTGATTATTTGAAAATGTAGTTATGCCTCCTGGATCAAAAATAACCTGTGCCATTCCTGCTAAATCAATGCAATCCCCTGGACAGATAGTTTGATCCGGTCCTGCATCAACAATTACTACTGGATTTACTACCACAACCTCCACGTTATCCGTGCAGTTTCCTGTACTAGTAGTCATGTTTACGGTGTAGGTTGTCGTCACTAATGGACAAACCTGTGTAGGGTTATCACCAGGAAGTGAAGTCGTATAGTTGTCATGTTGCCATATGTATTCTACAGTTGGGTCATTTACAATAATCTCAACATTATCAATTCCCCAGTGATCATATTCTGCTCCAGAATCAGCATCTTGAAACCATCGGAATTGTACTCCGTTGACTAATGCTCCGGCCGGTATTGGAAAACACCAGTTGTTCCAGTTCACTAGTTGCGGGTCGTTTCCTCCGTTGGGGTCGAAGTATTCTATAGTAACCCAATTGGTGCCTCCGTCAACTGAATATTGAAGAAACACACCTTCATCTGGCTCGTCCGGCCCTTCGCAAGGCGAGTTGTCTCCTTGTTCGGAGAATAGTAAATCAAAACATATTGTTCCTCCAGCGGGCGCCACTGCCGGACCGAAGTTTAACGGGTTCGTTTCTAAAGTTCTCGGAACGCCTGATTGGTCACCCATCCAAATGTGGTCTGTTCCATCAACCCCAGTAGGGCTACATGGGTTATTGAAAGAAGCTTGCTGAGTAAATGCCCAGTCAGTAGAAAGAGGTTGAGTATCGAAGTCTTCTTCAAAACTGATGTTTCCCGTAGTAGAACCAAAATGCGAAAGCGTTACACATTCGCCACAGGTTATTTCTGCGTAAGTCAAATTGGCCGTTACATCGCATTGAGAATAAGCCGTAGTTGATAGAAGAACCAGAGTAAATGCAGCAAATAATACGGAAAGTGGCTTACTTAATCTCATCAACCGTAATATCAACAAGTTCATAATTGGTGAGTTTTCTGACCTTCTCTAAATTCAACATCTTGGAGAAGATGCGAAGGTTATCGTTAATGGAGCAAGTACCGTGTATTTCACTTTCGGCTTCTATCGTAATAGAAACGACATGCTCCGAGCTGGTAGAAGTGCATGAATTGCATTTTCCACCGAACCAAAGGTTTTTTTTGAATGATAATTTAACAGGAAAAGAGTTTTCGTTATGCACATTGAGAAGAACATACTCTTTATGAGTTCCATTCTTTAAGTCATTACAATTCTCCAAAGTGGAGGAAATACTGACTCCACCTTTGGTTATCAAATTGTTCGTGTTTTCTATTACCTGAGATTGAGAAAACGCTGTAAAGGAGAAAAGCCAGAGCGTGAGAAACATTGCGGATTGACTTAGATAATTGCAAAAGCTAGAAACGCTCAAAATGTAGGTATGGGTTGGTTTACTTTTAGACTTAGAACTCTTTCGATGGTTGCTGTTTAATACAGCAAGTTGCACAAAAAAATCATATTGTGATAATTCTTAAATGTGCAACATTCAAAGACCTAAAAAGACACTAATTAAACTCGTTACGCTGTATTGTCAATGACAAAAACTAACCAGCCTATTGTACCACGGTTACATGGCCTCTATACGTGTGCCTATTACCGGCCATGTCATCAATGTTTATATTCCAAACGTACGTCTCATTTGGAACACTTTTACCGTTGAATGAACCGTCCCAAGGATTATCAATGCTGTTGGTGAAAAATATCTCTTCGCCCCAGCGGTTGAAAACGCTCATTTGATAAGTGTCCCAATTCACGCCTTCTCCATAACCTCTGAAGGAATCATTTCTTCCATCAGAATTGGGGGTGAATGCGTTTGGAACGTAAAACATAAAGTCTGGTTCAATTTCAATTTGTCTACTGGTTTGATCTTCGCAATCGTGGATGGTAACCACCTGGAGCCAAACTAAGAACGTACCAGTATCTCGATAGGTATAAGCCGGATTTTGCTCGGACGATAAATCACCGGTTCCAAAGTCCCAAGACCATGCTGCAATGGAGTCTATAGAAAGGTCTGTGAAGCTGATTTCCCCATCTAAGACATTTGTTTGTTCAGGGTTCGCTTGGAAATTCGCACTAGGCAACGGAAATACTTCGATGTATTCAGTTTTAGTGTTATCCGAAACACAGCCATCAGCAGATTCAACAGCAAGGGAAACATCATAAATACCTGTACCAGAATACGCGTGAAAAGGGTCAGCGATAGAAGAATTAATTACACCTGAGTTTGAATCACTAAAACTCCATTCCCAACTTACGGGTGTAGGTTGGGTTAAATCGGTGAAGTTTGTGACGTGTGGATCGCAGCCTTCCAGGTCATCTCCAACAAAATCAACTTCAGGAAGGATAAAAACGGTGATGGTGCTGGATACTAATACTGCTGGAGTTGTACAACCATCAGTAACTATAAAGTCATAGGTAGTGGTTGAACTTGGCTGCACCTGCATGGGCAAAGTAATAGGAGCAGGGTTGGGTTCAAGGAAATACGAGTAAGCACCATCACCACCTGTAGCCAAGAGGTCTATTGTCGCAAAATCGTACGGACAAATTCCCGTATCCATACTTAAAGGACTGGTAACAGCTAGTGTGAGTGGGTCGAGTACTTCAACAGTAACGATTTTAGGAATAGATACACATCCGTTTGCATCTGTTGCAATTAGGGAATAGTCTGTAGTAATAATCGGACTAACTGTCGGGTTTTGCTGTGTTGTAATAAGGCTCGGGTCGTTCGGAGTGGATGTCCAAACAGTAGTTGTGTAAGGTTGTGTTCCGCCAGATATTGTGCTGATTAGATTAGATGATTCTCCAATGCAAATGGGTGATGCGCTAGCCGCTACGGAAGTGGAAACCATTGTCGGTTCCCCAATTATGATGGATGCGGTGGCCACACAATTCAGATCATCAGTAATGGTTAAATCGTATGTTCCTGCACAAAGATTTGCGGCTGTAGCCGTGTTTTGGGTCGGAGTTGAATTCCAAGAGTAGGAGAGAGGTGCAACTGCAGCATTACTAGCCAGAGCAGTTGCTGTACCATCACAACTCTGAAAACAGCTTTCATCAGTAAATGAAGAAATGGTAGCTGTAAAACCGGGTGTTGATGTAATATTTACATCAGCAGTTTCGCTACATCCATTATCATCTGTAACAGTTACCGTGTAAATGGCAGGAACAAGATTGGTGGCAACGGCTGTGTTCTGTGCCGGTGTTGAATTCCAACTATAAGAATAATCCACGGCAGCAGTTCCGCCATTGGCCGTTGCGCTAACCTGTCCATCTGGATTCCCGCAATTTGATTGATTGTCCATAACAGCAGTAGGCGAAATTGCAGTTGGTTCGGTAATTACTACTTGAGCTGTGGCCAAACACCCGTTGGCGTCTGCAACAAATACATTGTGTGTATTCGCACATAGGCTAGTTGCTTGAGGTGTTTGTTGCACATTTGGGTCGTCCCATACAAACTGATATGGAGCCGTTCCGCCTAGTTCTAAGGCTGTTGCGTTTCCATCACAAGACCCATTGCATAGTGCATTTGTGGAAGCAGAAATACTTACGGTTAGGTCGCTTGGGTCGAATGGTACAGTAACTGTTGTGGATAATGAACATCCATCGGCATCTAATACAGTAATGTCGTAATTACCTGGCGCCAAATCAATGGCGGTAGATGTTGCTTGAACGGGAACGCTTGACCACGAGTAAGTGTATGGCGCTGAACCTATTATTGGAGATAAAGTGGCTGTTCCATTATCAGCAGTACAAATGGAAGGGGTTGCATTAGTATTTGCTGTAAGGTTTCCAACAAGGATATCAATGGTTTTTACATCACCACACGGATCGGGAACCGTGTGCGTGATAGTATGCGTACCTATTCCCGCTGCAGCCGGATCAAATAATCCAGTAGTGTTAACTCCAATCCCAGACCAAGTGCCTCCTGACGAAGCGCTTGTGAGTTGTATTGGAGTATTTGCAGTGCATAGTTGAGCTACTGGATCAATAGTTGCATCGGCATCTTCAACAATATCAATTGTAATAACCTCAGTATCCGGACAGTTGCCACCAATACTGTAAATTACCACGTTGGCTCCGAGATTGGCATTGGCAGGCGTGAACATGCCAGAGGCATTTACGCCAGAACCTGAAAAGACTCCACTGGCCTGCACGGTTGTTATTTGCACAGCTCCATCTCCAGCGCAAAGTGTATTAGTTGCATTAATATTATTGATGGTCGCGTCTGACGATGTTCCTGTGGTAATAGTCACGTTATTACTTACTACGCAGCCTGCGGCATCCGTAGCAGTAACGATGTAATTCCCAGAGGTAAGACCAGTAGCTACGGATGTCGTTTGCGCTGGCGCAGTATTCCATGAATACCCGATGGGTGTAGTTCCTCCAGTCATTGTAGCCGAGGCCTGACCGTTGGCATTGCCAGGGCAAGATTCATTTTGATCCACTACGACATTAAGCGTTCCGCAAGGGACGTCAATTATACAATCAAATATGGAATAAACGGAGCCTTGGCAGGCTGTGCTGCTCCACGAACCAATCTCTCCATCTCCTAAGGCGGTAATGCCTACCGATAAGCTGGCTCCTGGACTGTTTCCAACAGTTAAATCAAAGCAGAACGACCAAGTGCATGAGGAACCGTTATCTCCAAAATCATTTCCTGGGTTTCCATCAACAGTTCGGTCAAAAAAATAGCCAGGACCGTTAGTCTGACCAGTAGAGCTTCCAACTACCGTGTTGGCCCACATCCAGTTACCCCCTCCTCCGTTACAGTTGGCGGGGGCGGATGTTCCGGTTATACTACTTGCTACCCAAGGTCCAGTAAGGTTCAACTCAAACCCATCAATCCAGTTTGCACCCGCTTCACTGTATCCCACCATTGTGTAACAAACGGTATATACTGTTCCAGGAACGCATGTACCGTTGGGGGCGGGAGTCACTGTGGAAGATTGTGTTCCGGCACATTGCGCTAACACTTCCTTGGAAGTGAAAAAAAACAAAAAAAGTGCAAGAGCAATTGAAAATATTTTCATTCAATACCTTGCTATAAAAATGATTATTTGTGTCGATAAAGTGTTACGGTTCCCGTAATGGTTTTCGGCTCAAACGTATTAAACTTTTTTAGTTTGAAGACGTAAACATATGTCCCTTGCTTCACATCTTTTGTTGAGTTTTCGTTAGTTCCGTCCCAAAACCTAGTTGGGTTGTCCGTTTGCCAAATAAGCTTTCCCCAACGGTCATATACTTGGACGTTATAGCTTTCGTATTCAAAACTCTGACCAACTGGCCCCCAAGTATCATTCAGCCCATCACCTTCTGGAGTGAAGCCACTTGGAACGTAAAATGTAAAGAAGGGGTCCACCTCCATGTATCTGAAAGTGGTATCAGCACAACCATACTGCGGCTCGTTGTAGGCGATAAGCATCACAAGAAAAACCCCAGATGTATCATATGTATGAAGTGGGTCATCGTCATAAGCAATTTCACCATCGCCAAAATGCCACTCGTAGGTTATTGCTGCTGTGCTTTCATTCACAAACTGTGCATCAGGATTCACAAACTCCTCAGGTTTTGATCGGCTTAGGAAACTCGCAAGTGGTGGCGAAATAAGCGCCACGTCAATGGCTCCTTCAGTTTCGCAACCATTCGTATCGATGACGAAAACACTATAATCTCCGTGTGAAAGGTTGCTAATGGTGCTCCATGCAAAATCAACGCTATCCATAGCGAAGTTGGAAGAATCTCCACCTAAGCTGCTCCAGGTATAATAGTATGGTTTTGTTCCTCCTTGCACCTCAGCCAATACCCCTCCATTTTTGTACAAACAAGTATCTGCACCAGAAGAAAGGTCGATAATCAAAGGCAGTGGCTCAATAACCGAAAGCGTAGTGTCCGAGACGCAATTTTGAGAATCGGTTACAGTTAACATATATGCTCCAGGAGGAAGAAATTCAATGGAGTCAGTGGTTTGCGTTAGCGGGTCGTTCCAAGCTAATTGATAAGGTGTAACTCCACCTGAAGGATAGGCGTAGGCGGTACCATTATCATCGCCATTGCAGAGAATATCTGTATGGTCAGCATTGGGTACAAGTACTTCAGGATGGTCGATTACGAAGTCTAAAGAAGTAGTACAGCCAACTCCGTCAGTTACGGTAGCAGTGTAATCTCCTGCTGGAAGCCCTGATAACGTGTCGATACCGAGCACTCCATTTTCGGTTTGTACCTGAGCCCCTGATACATCCAATAATCCCAAGGATACTGGAAATGTGCTACCAATTGGGTCGATTTCAACAAAGCCATCGTTAAAACCAAAACAAGAGGCGTCTGTTGGAGTAACGGTTATGTCAACGTTACCTAGTGTGACCAAAATGGAATCAACAACGGTAATTGCTGAGCAAGCAGATTGATAAGTGCAATAATACCAAGTAGGAGCAAGTGGGGTAACGGTTACTGAATTCAAATCACCAAGGAAGTTACCAGCACCATCCGTCCATGTTATAGACTCTGTTCCTACTGGTGTTGGGTTAAAAGGAATGGTCTGGTCAATGGTATAGCTTCCGAAACCATCCGGTGTAAATCTAACGGCATCGTTTATTGTAGCCCATTGGGTTGGAAAATTTCTACCGGGCACAATTACCGATTGGGTTCCGGCAGCATTTTCTAATCCATGAATAGCAGCTCCTCCGTTCCAAGCTGCACAAAGCGGTTTTTCCGTGATGTATGTATCTATAATGTTACTTCCCTGATATAGTTTTACCTGCATTGTAAACTCTAAATCGGTGCAATTGAACATGGCTATATCCACGTAATCCACAATGAATGTTCCATCACCGCAATCAGCCGCATTGGTTCCTCCAGATCCAGCAGCTGGATTCGTATCCTGCCAAGGGAACATAATTGAGTTGTCTGGTACACCGGGTGTAGGACTTGCATTGCCAATGTTCCATGGTGAACCACCTCCTGCTGTTCCAACGTCAAATGTTACATATCCATTAGACGAAGCCACGCATTGCGTATATGTGTTTCCGAAAAAATCAAATGGGAAACCAATTTCTAATACCTGCGAATGAACATCGTCATTCGGAACATTTACTGGAGTGAAAGTTGGCGTGCCATTCACTCCTGTGGTTACGGCAATTAACGTAATTGGTGTCCCATTACAAACGGATGTGTCTGGAGGGCCAACATCAACTGTTTGAGCACTTGCGGCATTTGGCGCAGATTGCAATAGAACAACCACGAAGGTTGCCAACAAAGCAACAATGAAACTTTTAAAAAATTGGTGGTAGTTCATTTGGTAATACTCAGGTAATTATCAAAGATATAAAGTTGTACTTAGCGAAGTAGAGTGATTGTTCCGGAGAATGTCTTTTTGGTAACTATCTCTTTCTTTAAAACAACAGTCCAAACATAAATTCCAGCGTCTAATTTGCGGCCATTATTATTCGCTTTTCCATTCCAAGGTTCCGAAGAGCTACTTGTCCTAAACACTTCCTGCCCTTTTTGGTCGAGAATAACCATGCCGAAAGAAACGCCCATGTCAGCTAAAGCACCTGGCATGAAAGCGTCATTGTTCCCATCGCCATCTGGACTGAACCCAGTTGGAGCGAAAAAATCGAAAGGTTTTCTGTTTTCTGTTTTCCACGTGTCTGAAACGGAACATCCGAAGCTGTTTTTTACCGTAAGTGTAGCTTCTGATTTTCCTGCATTCCGGAAAAGGTGGTTGACAACTGCAGTTTGTGCTTTAGAACCGTCAGTAAAAGACCAGAAAGCGGCTTCATTTGGTTTTAGAACAGTTTCAAATCGGTAGAATGGAATGGCTTCGTAACCTTCTTTCACAAGTGTGGCATCAATATCAGTTACCGGAGTGGGATTAACGGTTACGTTAACCATTCGGTCTGCAGATTTTGAATCTCTTTCTGTACGAAGCGTCACCTCGTAGTTTCCAGAAGCCATAAAGGAGTGCGATGGGTTCAACTCATCACTAGATCCTCCATCTCCAAAGTCCCAAGCCATTTTAGCTTTTAAATCAGAAGATTCGTTGATGAAACGGACTCCATCTCCGACACACACTTTAATGGAGCTTGGAATGAAACTAGCAATAAGCGGCTGCACATTTGCTTTCTTATGGGCTGGTTTGTCGGCAGGCGGCAAGGTTTTTTTGTCGAGGTTCTGAATTTCAGAATCCGCTGCTTTCGCCATCTCTTCAGAACCCACAGTCTTATTGTCTATTGCTGATTGCACTTCATTATCAATTGTAGTTTCAGAATTCGCAATTTGTTGTTTTTCTGAAACGGAAACTTTAGTTGAGTTTTTCTCCAAAACTATTGGTTCAGATAATTCAGAACGATTTTCTTCAACCGAAGGGGATTGCTCCTGAGTCGTCTCTACTTGCTCAACCACTGCAGAATCAGAGATAACTCCTTCCTTATCGGAGTTTAAATACCAGATTGTGGCAACTGAAGTGGCCAATGCAGCTACCAGAGCAACGGCCTTCCAGCCAAGCTGACTACCGCCTGTTGCAGCGCCACCACTTTGCGGAAGTTGTTTTTCAAACTCCGCCCAAGCATTGGCATCGTAAGGCATCTCGAAATTCTCGAGACTCTCCTTTATTTTATCATTAAATGGGTTACTCATAATCTTATTTAAAGTCGGTCTGCAAATTGTTTCTTCAAAAACTTCCTCATGTTCATTCTTGCCTTGGCAAGGTTCGATTTGGAAGTCCCTACACTTACTCCCAATTCATCCGCAATTTCTTGATGCGAGTAATTCTCCATTACGTAGAGGTTGAAAACCATCTGATATGCTGGAGAAAGTAGTTGCATTGCTTCTATAACGTGTTTTGGTTGAATGGTTTCCTCTTCCGGGTCTAAAAATTCATGTTCGTCCTTGTCATCTGCCAAATTCAGCACCTGATAGTCATCGTTAGGAACCAAATCTTGATGCTTTTTTCGTCTGAATGAGTCAATTGCGTTATTGGTAAAAATGCGTCTCACCCATCCTTCAAAAGAACCATCATTCTTGTATTTCTCAAGGTTCCCGAAAAGCTTGATAAACCCCTCTTGCACTAACTCCTTTCCCTGGTCAAGGTCTTTCGTGTACCTCATGCATACACTCAACATTTTTCCATAAAACAGTTCGTAGATTCTTTGCTGGCATTTACGGTCGTTTTTCAGACAACCTGCTATAAAATCCTGATACTCTTGGTTGGTTGGTTGCACGCTTCTAGATAACGAGTGTGAATTTGCGAGGTTGCCTACTATTAACTCAATATCATCGCAAGATAAGAAGAGGGTTAAAAAGAATGATGCGGTTTGGAATGAATAAATCCCCGCTCCGACAATGTCAGAACGGGGATTCAATCTTAACAGATAGCGTTTATTACGCTTCGTTCTTCTCTGGTTTTGGAAGCAAAACTTTTCTTGAAAGTTTCAGTTTTCCAGTTTTTTCATCAACAGCGATAAGTTTCACATCGATGATGTCTCCTTCCTTAAGAACTTCTTCAACTTTTTCAAGTCTTCTGTGCTCAATTTCTGAGATGTGAAGTAGACCATCTTTCCCTGGCATAACCTCAACAAAAGCTCCGAAAGGCATGATGTTCTTCACTTTTCCTTTATAAACTTCGCCTACTTCAGGAACTGCTGTAATCCCTTTGATACGACCAACTGCAGCATCAATTGATTGCTTATTGGTTGCCATAATCTGGATGTGTCCTTTGCCATCAACCTCTTCAATGTTGATTGTAGCTCCAGTCACTTCTTGCATCTCCTGGATGATTTTTCCTCCAGGTCCGATTACTGCTCCAATCATATCCTTAGGAATAATGATAGCAACGATACGCGGTGCGTGATCTTTCACATCTTCCTTAGCAGAATCGATGGTCTTATTCATCTCATCAAGGATGTGATGACGACCTTCTTTTGCTTGGTTCAATGCTTCAGCAAGAACTTCATAAGGAAGTCCGTCTACTTTCATATCCATCTGGACAGCTGTGATACCATCTTTAGTACCAGCTACTTTAAAGTCCATATCTCCCAAGAAATCCTCGTCTCCAAGAATATCAGAAAGGATAGCATATTTTCCTTCTTCATAGATAAGTCCCATGGCGATACCAGAAACGCCACCTTTGATTTTAATACCAGCATCCATAAGCGCCATTGATCCTGCACAAACAGTTGCCATAGAAGAAGAACCATTGGATTCAAGAATCTCAGACACAATTCTTACAGTGTAGTTGCTATCAGCTGGCATTGCTTTTTTCAAAGCTCTTTCTGCCAAGTTTCCGTGTCCTACTTCTCTTCTGCTTGTTCCTCTTAAGAAACGAGCTTCTCCAGTTGAATATGGAGGGAAGTTGTAGTGTAGGTAGAAGTTAGAAAATCCTTCTTCAGTTACAGAATCAACACGTTGCTCGTCCAATTTTCCACCAAGCGTAACTGTAGTCAAAGACTGAGTTTCACCTCTTGTAAAGATTGAAGAACCGTGTGCCGATGGGATGTAATCAGTTTCAGTCCAAATACCTCGAACCTCATCCGTCTTACGACCGTCTAATCTTACTCTCTCAGTTAGGATACAATCTCTAACCGCACGCTTTTGAGCATACTTGAAATATCCACCCAACATTGGCAGAAACTCTTTTTCCTCATCAGAAAGAGTTGCTACAAAGGCATCTTTAATCTCGTTCAATTTATCAGTACGCTCTTGCTTTGCAGAACCTGACTTAGCCATTTCATATACCAATGGGTAACAGAAATCGTAAACTTTTTGCTTGAACTCATCATTGTGAGTTTCGTGAGAATACTCACGCTTCACTTTAGATTTTTCAACCATAGAAGCTAATTCAACCTGACCAGCGACCTGCTTTTTGATAGCCTCGTGACCAACACGAATAGCTTCGAGCATTTGCTCTTCAGAACACTCTTCCATTTCACCCTCAACCATGGTGATGTCTGTTGCTGTACCAGCAATCATCATATCCATATCGGCATTAGTCAACGCGGCTTTAGATGGGTTACATGTAAACTTTCCGTCAATCAATGCAACTCTTACTTCGGAAATTGGGCCTCCGAAGGGAATATCAGAAATTGAAATTGCAGCGCTTGCGGCCAATCCTGCTAATGCATCGGGCATCACATTTTCATCATGAGAAATAAGGTTTATGATAACCTGAATTTCTGAATGATAATCTGATGGGAACATCGGACGTAAAGCACGGTCTACCAATCGGCAAACCAAAATCTCTGCTGTAGATGGCCTTGCTTCTCTTTTAAAAAAGCCTCCTGGAAATTTCCCAGCTGAGGCATATTTTTCTTGATAATCAACTGATAGCGGAAGGAAATCTACACCTTCTCTTGCGCCCTGTGATGATACCACAGTTGCCATTAGCATGCAGTCTCCCACACGTACTATTACCGAACCATCGGCTTGTTTGGCCAAACGACCAGTTTCAATAGTAATTGGTGCACCATTACCTAAATCAATTGTTGTTTTTATTGCTTCTGGAGCTTTCATCTTTTCCTCTTTATTTACGTCTATTAATTTTCTTTTCTATCTGTTTTCTGTCAGCTGAATTTGGCTCAAAACCAAACCCCTAGATACGCGAAAAGGCAATCTTACAATTGCCTTTTTCACTTATAACTTTTAAATATTATTATCTTCTGAGTTTTAACTCCTTAACAAGAGCACGATATTTTTCAATATCTTTTCCTTTAAGGTAGTCTAGCAAACTTCTTCTTTTACCAACAAGGTTAAGTAGAGCGCGTTGCGTTCCGAAATCTTTTCGGTTGTTTTTAAGATGGCCTGTTAGATGATTAATGCGATGCGAAAACAACGCGATTTGACCTTCTGCACTACCTGTATTCGTATCGGCACCACCGTGCTTTTTGAATATCTCTTTCTTTACGTCTGATGTTAAATACATCTATCTTCTTTATTGTTCGTCAAAAATTCGAGGCGCAAAGATAGAAAATGCTTTTGGTTCTGCAATCTAATCGAATGTAAGTTTTTTTCAATGTCTTTCAGGGCGTTCCCCAAACAAGCCGGCGGGGGCGTGGTAGGGCGGGCTTTTCGCTCATACTCCTCGCTCCGCTGCGGGGTAACCGCTTCAATCCCTAACGCGGGCGCAATCTTCCAACGTCATTGCCAGAAATTTCTTTTGGGAAATTTCGTGGCAATCTCCTTCATTGTAGTACTAACTTAATTGATGTTTTGGCGTTCATAACTCACTCGCAATGACAAAACCGACCTGACAATGGAAGCAACCTTTAGCCGTTACATTTGTCAGACAAGCACTAGCTGTATTTAAATGAGAGTTTTCCTTTTCGTCTTTTTTGTTCTTCTTACCACGCAATCTTTTGCGCAATTATTCTTTAACAGACATGATTCTGTGCAAGTAACAGAAGAAAATGGCACGCTCGATTTTCCGTGGGCTGGGGGGCTTAATCACCCGCAGATTTCAAATATTGATTTTAACTCTGACGGTACAAACGACCTTTTAGTGTTTGATAAAAGCGGTGATAAACTGGTCTGCTTGACAATGAATTCGCAAAATCAATTGGAAATAGCCCCTCAGTATCGAGACATGTTTACTAATCAGCATGGAACGGTAAATCGTTCACTGCACGGCTGGGTCTTGCTACGCGATTTTAATGATGATGGGAAAAGTGACATTTTCACGTATTCCAACGGAGGGTTGGCCGTTTACAGAAATGACGGAAATGCCGACACACTTATTTTCACATTAATGACTCGAAAGCTTCTTTCGGATTATGGAAATGGCTTGATAAATATATATGTAAGCCCAAGCGATCTTCCAGCAATAATGGATGTGGATGGCGATAGTGATATGGACATTGTAACGTTCAGCCTTTTCGGTACATCGGCCGAGTATCATCAAAATCAATCGATGGAGCTTTATGGTACACCCGATAGTATGGTTATGGAGTTGGCAACTCCGTGTTGGGGGAATTTTGGAGAAGATCCCTCAACAGTAGCAGTTAACCTGAATGTGACATGTAAAGGTGGGTACTCGGCTCCTCCAAACAGCCAAGCGGCAGCCAATTCTGGTGTTCATTCGGGTTTTACCATGCTGGGTCTGGATATAGAAGGAGATGGTGACAAGGACTTGGTGGTGGGTATTTTGAGCTTCAATAGCATGAATATCCTTCTGAATGATGGAGATTCAACTACGGCTAACATTGGTTCGCAAGACTTGACTTTTCCAGCTAATTTCGATAATACGGATGCAATTGATGTTTACACTTTTCCAGCTGCTTTTTTGGCAGATGTGAATAATGACGGGCAGGACGATATCATAGCCTCACCTTATCAGGAGAACAACGGTCATAATTTTGAAAGCAGTCATCTTTATATGAACACAAGCTCCACTCCCGATTTTAATCTTGATTTCACCAAGAACAACTTCCTTCAGGATGAAATGATTGAAGTTGGAACGAGTGCTTATCCTGTGTTTTTCGACTATGATCAAGATGGATTGAAAGACCTGTTAGTAGGAGGGAGGGGCTATTTCGTAAGTAGTGGTGTTTACTCTTCGCAGCTTGCTTATTACAGAAATACCGGAACTGCTACAGAACCTGCGTTTACACTTCAAACGCGTGATTTGGCCAACATTTCAAGTTTGGGCTTGGGCAATGTGGCGGCAACATTTGGAGATATTGATGGAGATGGAGATGATGATATGATTGTTGGTGGAGTTGGTGGTCAAGTGCATTATTTTGAGAACAGTGCTGGGGCAGGAAATCCATGCAACTTTACGCTTACAACACCAGGTTTTCAAGGAATAGATATTCAAGGGCAATACGCAACACCTTGTTTACATGACTTAGATGGCGACCTCTTACTAGATTTAGTGATAGGAGAGAAGAGTGGTAAACTGAGCTATTATCACAATGAGGGGACAGCAACGGCATCAAATTTCGTACTTGAAGATTCTAACTTTGGAAGTGTAGATATTACCGAGTCGGGTTCTGCGGATGGTTATAGTGCCCCATTTATATTTGAAAATGGCGGCCAAATACAACTGCTTGTTGGTTCAGAAAGTGGCGATATAAACTTGTATGATGAGGTTAGCGAAGTGGTTGCTGATCCAAGCGAAATGCTTGCAGATATTGGCTCAGGAACTGCTTTTTCTAGTGGCTCAGAATCCACACCGTTTGGCTTTTCAACGCAAAGTGGTCGTACTCAATATCTCATTCGTGCTAGCGAACTTACCGCAGCCGGTCTTAACCAGGGTGCTATTCAAACGATGACGCTTGCAACTGCGAACGCTACAACCACTCCGTTCGCTACATTTTTCATTAAGATGGGAGAAACCAACTTGAATGAGCTCAATGGATTCGTAGAAAACCTTTCTACCGTTAGGTATCTTCAAGGACAAAACATCCCGTTGGGGCCAACTACATACGATTTTACAGCCCAATCTTATGGTCCAGTAGTCTGGGGTGGAGAATCAAATATTGTGGTAGAAATTTGTTGGTATCGAGGTCCAGGTAGTACAGGAAATGATCAGGATGTACTCGTTTCAACGCTTTCATATAACTGTACGGCTTACAGCAATTCAACAAATTTTGACGGTTGTGCCATCGAGTATCTCGGTTCTACCATGGAGCGACCAAACTTTACGTTCACTGTAAAACCATCCTTTAATAAGGTTTCGCAATTCCCAGTTTATGAAGGCGAGCGTTCTGCTCCTTGTATCGGTGATTTAGATGCTGATGGTTTACCCGAAGTTGTTATTGGGAACCTTGCTGGTGGACTGGCTTATTATAAAGGTGATACTGTCGGATTGACCATTAGCGGAATTGAAGAAGTTGATCGAATTCAACGGTTTGATTTGAATCTTTATCCTAATCCTAATAACGGTACGTTCACCATCAAAGCAGATAAAGTAATTGACGGTGAAGTGGAAATGGCTGTTTACAACATGCTAGGTAAAAGAGTTTGGCAAAATAATAGCCGAAACCTTATTCTTGAAACGGTTGACTTATCTATACTGGAAAACGGAATTTATCTTATGGACATTCGCTCTGAAAACAAGATTGCTACAAAACGGTTTATCATTCAAAGATAATGAGTCAATCTAATCCCCTCCTTTTGTTTGATGGCGTTTGCAATTTGTGCAATAGCTCGGTTCAGTTTGTCCTTGAGCGAAATAAGAAGGAGAATATCCAATTCGCTTCGTTGCAATCCGATTTTGGACGAAAGATGCTGGAGCAAGTTAATTTGTCGCCAGATTATACATCGAGCTTGGTTTTAATTGAAGAAGGAAAACCCTACGTAAAAAGCGAAGCGGCTTTACGGCTTGTAAAACATTTGAACGGGCTTTGGAAACTTGGTTCGATACTATTTATTTTTCCAAAATTCATTCGAAATCCAGTTTATAACCTTATCGCTAAGAACAGATATAGGTGGTTTGGAAAAAAAGACGTGTGTTGGATTCCAGAGCCTAAGTGGAAAAACAGGTTTTTAGATTAGGTCAAATCCTTAACCAAAGTTCTGCACTTGCATAGCCAATACTTGCTTTGTATTCTCGTAGGAAATCGCCACCCAAAATCATGTCAATTGCTCCAAGTCCCAATTGCTCATAAGAAGCATTGATGTGACCGAGGTCGAGCGAAACGACATCAAAATTGTCAAGCAACAAATCACCTAAGAGAAACTGACGAATAGGAAATTTTAATCCCTCCATACTATCGGTACCTAAACCTTTCGAGAGTTTTTCCGTCTTCTCAAATTCGGTTTGGTTGGAGAAAAGATGAATTCGGTTCTTATCGAAAACCGTTTGTGAAGCCCCTGTGTCAATTAGAATATTGGCCAAATTTCCGTTTATAAAACCGCTAACAGCGATGTGGACACCAGACTGCTCTATCTCTACAAAACGAATTGGTACAGGAAACTCCATTACAATTATCTACCTCATTATTTTAGGGTGATACCTCAAAAGTAGAACAAACTTCAATGATGATAAGAAGCATCTTTACCAACGCGCAAACTTTCTATTATCGACACAATATTTTTAAACTATTCCGTTATTGAACAAACCTCTACATAGCGGGGTTTAGTAATAGCTGATGGGTTTGAAGTGATACGCAAATGCTAGTCGTTTTACTTGGTTTATTGGTTGATCGAGTTATCACTGACCATTGGTGAGCCCCGACAAACATCTTGTTTGTCGGGGTTCCTTTTTTAACGAAGCCATGTTAACAAGTACACTCGGATGTACTTTGGTTCTGCATAACGTCAGCATAACTTTGATTCAATCTACAATTACATTTTCATGGCGCTTGGCCTTACTTCATTATTTAAAAAGAAAGTTGCAGAAGAAAAAGTAGCGGAGTTATTCGTCAACATTATTTTCAACTCCGTTGATACCAGCTTTATTGAAGTTGCCGAACTGCTGAATAATGACGTGAACCTCATTTC
>JBLIGB010000017.1:0-16643 GCA_047636795.1 Bacteroidia bacterium
CAATGGTGGTGTAATCCACCTCAAAAACAGCAATTATGGTATCAACTCCAGCAATTTCTACCGAAGCCATAATACTATCCTGATGTGGGAAAATTACGTTTCCGGCAGTTGATTCCCAGTGTGAGAAAACGGCTGTAACATTCGGGTTTGAAACCCGTGCCTCAAGCAGATTATCCATATTACCGAAATAGGAGCCTGTCCAAGGAAGGACTTCATGCCAAAGTGTGTTCAGTTTTACATCGCCCACGTTTGGCGGGTCTGCCATAATGGTGAGTTCAAACGGACCGGTAATGTCATAGCAATCAACCATTCCAACCTCTAGGTTGGCACAGCGTGCTTCAATAAATGTTCGCATCTCGTCCACATTCCCTTCCCATTCATTCATTGTCCCGCCCCAACGCTGAATGTGGCGTGGCATTTCGGGTGCAATGGTTGTTATCATACTATCAAACGTAAAAAGCATGTTTTCGCAAGAGAAAATCGTGTTCATATGATCCGCGTAGCGCGAATAGTAAAGTTGTTCAAAGTCTGGATTCTCGTCTAACAGTTTTAGGAATATCTGCTCGTGTTTTCCCTGATCTTCTCCATCCCACCAGCCCCAACCATCCAAGAAGTCGGCAATGCCATCTATATCGCAAGGCTCTGCATCTGGCTCTGTATTCGGGACTCCGCTGTAGTTGATGTAATAATCGAAGGTGGCATCCAAATCCCATATCATGTACCCCCAACCCTTGTGGGTTCCGTCCGAGTTGGTTCCTCTCCACCAAGCAGTGTTGTAGTTAAGCCAATCGCTTGCAACCACATTTAGGTTGGTTTCCATATAATCGATCAGACTCTTAAAGTTAAGTTGCTCATCCGCCAACTGGTAATTGGCTGGGATTGCCATGTCATTATCAAGAATAAAATCGCGGAGCACTCCCCAATCCTGAAATGCTTGTTGTCCGCCATATTCAGCTTCGGTTCCGCCCCAAGTAGAAAGCCACTGAAGATCGTACTTGCCTTGATCATAGTTGTAATCGGTGTAATCGTGATCATTAGGTTTCTCGCGAAGTGCATAAACACCCCAATACTGCCCGTTGAGGAAAATTATGGCACGCTCCACCGTTCGCACATCAACCTTCATCCCGCCATTTTTGGCGAGAGTATGTACGTATTCATCCCGTACGTGGCAACCACCATCATGCACGTTATTCGAGTCTGCCGGAACGTTATCAGCAGGATAATTATCGTCTCCCGAGGCTCTTAAAACCAACCGCTGATATTCATTTCTGTCGTAGTAATCGAAAATGGTGTCTTTAAATGCAGCAGAATAGCCCATCTCATCTCTGCAAATCCAATCCAAGCTACGCTGAAAATTGACCCACGAATCCTGCCCGTGGCTGTTCAGTTCTCCGTAAGATGTGGTGGTTCTATCCCCAACTGCATTAAAGTATTCAGCACTTCCGTGCGGTCTTAGACTTTGATCTCCATTAGCCAAATCGATTACTTCATCAGCTCCAACCGAGAAAACAGGCAGCGTAAAGCTTTCATCAATGAGATAGGTATTGAATTCAACAAAGCTTGGCAGAATATTCGCGCTATTGCTAAACGAGCGAAGCTTTAAAAGCTGCGTTGAAGTAATTGACACTATTCCTGAAAAAATGGGGTCGCTCGCGGTTGGAAGTGTTCCGTCTGTAGTGTAACGAACTGTAGCATTAGATGGGGAATTAGTCATTTGAATAGCGATGGAACCCGAATAGAAACCACCAGTCATGTTCAATTCTGGTTTCTCGGCATAGCCATCAAAATGATCAGAAATTCCGTTAGAAGACCCCGGTGTTGGACTTGCATCCAAAACCCATGAAGTTCCTCCATTCACATCTCTACAATGAGCGTGGCCCAATTGAGTGAGCCCCAACGAAACATTATTAATAGCAACGGTATCCTGATCAGAAAGAACAATCTCTTCGGTTCCTTTGGTCTGCTTGAGCTTGAAGTTGGTGTGATATTCTCCGCCAGAAACCTCATCTCTTCCATCACACCAAAAAACCAGGTAGCCGTTTCCAGGGATGGTTGTTCCGACCGGAATCTTCCACTTGTCTGGTTTGTTCTCGTTATCAGAAAGGAAGAAGCCACCAACATTGACTGTAGAATTTGACGTATTGTACAGTTCTATCCAATCTTCGAAATTCTGGTAGTTGTCTTGAAACTGATTTAGGTTTGAAGCCGAAAACTCGTTGACAACAACTTGAGCGAAAACACCTGAGCAAAAGAAAACAAGAGAGAAAACAGTAGTAGAAAATATCTTCATCGTAAAAGTTTGAGGCAAGTTAGCGTAATTGACAAACCAGCATTAACTCAAACGGTTCCGATACAAAAGCGTTGTCCGCTATTTAACCACTAGCTTTTTGACAACCATGCCTCTTTCTGTTTCAATATGCAGCAAATACAGTCCATGCGGCATATTCAAATCTAGCTGAACCCTTATCGATAGGGCTGCACTACGCTGAACCAACGAACCAACCGTATTATAAACAGACACGGATTGAATCTGTGAGGTTTCCGATTGAATGGTAATCTGATTGTCTGTTGGATTGGGAAATAAACTCACATCCAAATTGGCTGCGACAGTTTCCTCGATAGTCGTACCCAACTGATTAGTGGAGAATGAATAAAGTGGAAATGTTTGATTAACAATGGCGGGCAGCCCTTGGTAAGCAGCATAGGGTTTTCGAACACGTAGCTTGATTTTAACCTCCGACTGAAGCAACGTTTCTCCTTGTTCTAGCATTGGAATACTTACCCACATTGCATCCTTGTAAACGTGTCTTTTTGCTAAAACACCAGGAGAGTAATTATTGCTTGATAAACGCTCAAAGATGAATTGTCCTTCATCGTAAAGCGGAACATCATCTGTAGGGACATCGCCATTATGTCCAAACACATATATGTAATGTCCGCCTCCAAGAATCGGATCTCCACCCTGTGTTTCCGCAGTGGCAGTGGGATTCCAAACCATATCAGCTCCGTTATCCGCTTGAAGCCACGAGTTCTCCCCAAATGCCATGTTCAACCGTTCTCCAGTTTCTAGATTAACTGCATAGCCAGGAAACCAACTCATTCCAGTTGTGCCAGAGTTATCCGGGTTTCCGTTCTTATCAACCGAAGGAGACATCCGCAGATTAAAACGCTCCGCACCTCCAATGGATGGAACATAATCTTCTGCAATTTCCAAAACCGGACACCTACTCCACCTGCTCTGGTCTGGTGTAATAATGACATCCACGGAATGGGCATCTTCAAGATCTGTGAGTACTTTGAATTTGCTCCAAGATGGCGAAGCGGTGCTATCAGCGTGACTTGTCAATTTATATGGTCCCCAAGTGCCACCAAGGATATTTTCAAAACAACCTTCATTATCACCCGAATAATCCGTTCCTTCAACCGACCCAGACCGAATCCAGTTTGTATAATCGGGATAGTCGGTATCTGCCAACCACTTAAGCCATGGCGTACCTGTGTGTTCAATGGTTGAATTAAGCACAAAACCGCAGTCCTCATTCCAATTATCAACTTGTTTTACCTGAATAAGCAAACCCCATTGAGGAATTAATTGAGAATCTCCTACTCCGATTGTGGTAGATGAATAAACCGTATCAGCTCCTCCAACGATATACATTTTCCATTCGGCATTATCAATAACTCCGTCAAGGGCAATGCGCATTTCTCCAGCAGGAAGCAGTGTGCTGTCCAACACTTCAATGCGCACTGGCCCTTCGTTAAAATCATAAATAGGATGAACGATACGATTAGCCGAAGTGACGAAGAGTGTATCGTACATTCCTTGTTTAAAATCGAGAGAACGGCCCATGTTTCCAGAACCCTCAATACGTTTAATCTGAACGCTTGTAGGAGAAGTTTGGGAATTCCCTTCGAAGCAATTGATAATCAGGACGAAAGTGAGGAAGGCTTGTGGTAAATGTTTCATAATAAATGGGATTGATTCCACAAAGTTTCGAAATATGTTGATATCAACAACGTTTTCGCAACCATCTTATGGTACATAATTACCTTTCTAAATAGCGCGCAAAATTGGCTGTATATATTACATTTCTACAGCCTTTACCCGCTTGCTTCCATAAGGTGTAATACGAATGATTGATCTTTAACTTTTGAAAAGTTGAAGACTTTGAAGTGGACTGCAGACTAGGTATATTGATGATGCAGCTCGCTCATCATTTCCTTGGTCTCCAAGGAACTTCCTTTTCCTCTGTGTACTGCGTAATCTTTCGACTCAGGACAAAAAGATAATCTGATAGACGGTTGAGGTATTTGATAACGAGAGGAGAAACCGGCTCTTTCTCGTTAAGTAGAACCGTTAAGCGCTCCGCCCTGCGGCATACGCATCTCCCAATATGGCAGAAACTAATGGTGTCATTTCCTCCCGGGAGTACGAACGAACGCATTTCGGGCAGGGTTTCGTTCATGCGGTCAATCTCTTTTTCGAGAAATTCGATGTCAGATTCGTGCAAATCAGGAACAACGAGATTCGATTTGCTTGGGTCTGAAGCTAAAATGGAACCGATGGTAAATAGGCGGTCCTGAATTTCGGCCAATGTCTCTTTGGCAAATGGATCAATATCGCGGAAACGGACAAGTCCAATATATGAGTTCAGCTCATCTACCGTTCCGTAACTTTCTATACGAATATGATGCTTTGGAACACGCGCTCCTCCGAACAATCCGGTTGTGCCATCATCCCCAGTTTTGGTATAAACTTTCATGATGATTGCAACACAGTTTGAATGTTTTGGTTCAACTCATCCGTTTCAACTAATCCATCTTTCAAACGAATAATTCGATGTGCATGTTGTGCGATCTCTTCTTCGTGGGTTACCACAACAATGGTATTGCCATTTCTGTGAATTTCCTCAAACAACCCCATAATCTCAACAGATGTTTTTGAATCGAGGTTTCCTGTTGGCTCATCAGCAAGTATCAATGCTGGGTTGTTGACCAAGGCTCTCGCAATGGCAACACGCTGTCGCTGACCACCTGAAAGTTCGTTCGGTTGATGCGTCATTCTGTCTCCCAAACCAACTTGATTTAGCACTTTTTCTCCACGTACAGCACGGTCAGATTTACTGAAACCAGCATAAATCAGCGGCAACGTTACGTTGTCCAAAGCTGTTGAACGCGGAAGCAAATTGAAGGTCTGAAAAACGAACCCAATTTTCTTGTTACGAACCTCCGCTAACTGATTATCAGTCATACGGCTCACGTCCTGCCCATCCAGAAAATACTGCCCATTCGAAGGCGTATCTAAACAGCCAATCATATTCATAAGCGTAGATTTTCCAGAGCCCGAAGGCCCCATCAATGCCACATATTCGCCCTGTTTGATGGTAACGGTGATGTCGCGCAACGCGTGCACTTCCTCCATTCCCATTACATACACCTTGGCGATGTTTTCCGTGCGTATTACATCTTTCATTGCGGCTAAATTACAATCAATACCTGATAGTGAAATGCTGTTTTGGCTGCTCCTTCCGGAGAAAAACGATTCCGACTTGAAAGAAATCTAACGTTACGTTAACGCGTTCATGCGCCTTGATGTTCTCCCAAGCGGCCGCCATTCCTTTGCTCCAATAAATATCATCGAATAGAAGCACAGAATCGTTGTGACATTTTTCCAAACATTGCTCGAAATACCGAACGGTTGGTTCTTCTTGATGATTGCCATCAATAAAAGCCCAATCCAGTTTCTCTATTGAATCAAGAAACGGCTGAAGCGTATCGTCAAAGTTTCCTTTGATAATTGACGGAGTTACTTGTGCGGGTTTGAATTGTTCTTGGGCAATACCAGCTGTATTTGGGCAGCCTTCAAACGTGGTCAATTTTCCATTCGGGTTTCCTAACGACTGATACAAACTGCCGATTCCAAGTGAGGTTCCTAGCTCCACCATTGTTTCAGATTCAAACCTTCTCGCTAAGCGAAAAAGCAATTCGCCCCATTTTCCGCCTTTGGCTGAGTTTTTAGCGATGTCGGAAATCTTTCTTCGATTGGAAGAATTGACCGTAGATCCCGCTCCCAAATCCGTTATTTCAATTTCATCAGTTCTACGAAGCAGTTGTTTTCGAATCGTCTCAACAGCCTTGTACTCCGAATAATCGCTTTTGTCGTAAACTACTTTATCAAGCAATTCATAGACGAATGGCGAATGAACGCCATGCCGGTTTTTGGCCTTAGAAAGGTATTTAGCATACTGCTTGGCTCTCCACAGATGTGACATTTGGCGAAATTAGGGTATATAAGTATGTATGGGTGGTCTAGTATCTTTGCGCCAATATGAAAGCTATGACGGAGCAGAAAGATTTTGAGAACAAATTGGACGAGCTGTGTGCGGAATTTGGAAAAATGACTCCGCACCAACGGGTTGAAAAACTTTACTCGATGTCTGATGAAAAAGAAATCATGCTTACTTCCTCATTTGCAGCTATCTCAGCGATGCTGCTAAAAGTGTTTTCGGATGTAAACAAAAATCAGGTTATTCATTTTACACAAGTTATCACTTTAAAGAAACTCTTACTTACAAAGAGTATTTGACTCAGCTTTATGAGTTGAACGGGGTAAATGTTAAAGCGGAAGCGGAGAAGCATGAGATTACTTCATCTCAGGAAACTTGGAAATCTGATCCAGATAAGTGTTGTGCTATAAACAAGGTTGAGCCCTTGGAGGTTTTAAAAGACGACCACCGGATTTGGGTTTCTGGATTAATGAAATAGCAAAGTGATCATAGGGCAAGCCTAGACTTTTTCGAGAATGCTGGGGCAATAACCAAATTCTATCCACTGCTCGACATTACGAGTGATGGCAAAGAGGGGTGGATTAAGGATCACCACCTTCCGTTTCACCCGCTTATTTCCAAGGGCTATTTTTCAATTGGCTGTACGCATTGCACAGCACCAGGAAAAGATAGGGATGGGCGATGGAATAATAGCTCGAAAACGGAATGTGGACTACATCTCTAAACTTTCAAACGTAACCTGAGTTTTTGCTTCGTACTTTTCGTCATTCAGACTGACTAATTTCTAGATCAATTGAAACAGCTACTTCTTCTCTCGTTTTTTCTATCACCAATAATTCTTTTCGGTCAATCCATTACATCTGGACCTGTAGTTGGAGGGGTGACTTCGGAATCTGCTCGCATCTATCTTAGGACAGACGTTCCAACGGAATTCGATATTGAGTTCGATACACTTTCCAATTTCGGAACATCTTTTATATGGACTGATAGCACGCGTTCCAATCAGTTCAATACCGTGATTGCAGATGTGGAAGGTTTTGAGCCGTTCAAAGAATACTATTATCGGTTTCTGATCAATGGTCAGGCGCAGGATTCGGTTTACTCGTTTACCTCTTTTCCTGAGGAAGGCGAATTGGGGCATTACAAGATTGTTGTTGGGTCTTGCAACTACTTTGAGAATTTCCCGCTTTTCGGTCACATCAAAGCATTTGACCCCATGTTGTTCGTTCATTTGGGAGATTGGCGTTATGCTCCAAGCACGTATGGATGGGATTACAACTTGTACCCCGATAGAATAGCGGATGCGTTTTCGTATAGGTATGACGACCCGAACATGAGTGGATATGTACTCAACAATACGGCTATCGACTATGTATATGATGATGCTTATTGCCATAATGGGAATCAAGGAAACACGTTTCCGCAAATTCAAGTTGTAGAGTTAGCACCAGATTCCTTCTTCTATGATTTGCAAACCGTTGAATTCGATTCTGCCGTAATTCCAGGTGCTATAGAAGGATACTTTGACCATTTTCCAGGATATGAGGCAGTGGATACAACCATCGGAATTCACCATTCTTTTAAGATGGGAAACATGGAGTTCTTTATGCTGGATCTTCGCAATTCAGCAACTCCACAGAATGACCCATTTGTCTATCATCAGGAATCAAACAGTTATACGTTTGAACCAGATTCTAACCACAGTTTGATGAGTGCGCCACAGCGCCAATGGTTACTGAATAGTTTACAAAACTCAACTGCTGATTGGAAAATCATCGGTAGTAGTGTGATGTTCAATAAACGATTTGTGCAGTTCAGAGAAATAGCCACGCAACTGCAAGCACTAGATCCTTCATTAATCAATTACGTATCTAGCCTTTCATACTTCTGGAATGCTTATCCGGCTGATCAGGATGCGTTGCTTGATTTTGTGGAACAGAATGACCTGAAAGATGTAATTGTAATCTCGGGCGACAGCCACAGTTCGATGGTGGATGATGGCACAAATGCTGGCTTGCCCGAACTGAGTGCAAGTGGTTTAACATCTGAAGATGAAGGATACCTGAACCATTCGCTCGATTCGGTAATTGACCTTCTTGGCTACACGTACGGAACCATCGATTCTCTCTGGAATGGCGGTGGGAATGGAGTTGACAACAACAACTTTTCCGATAGTTATGGAACAATGGAAGTATTCGGCTCAGACTACATACGTCTTTGCGCCATGGACGAAATGGGACAAGAAATGGGCTGCATCGTCATTTACCATTCTACTAGTACAATGGGTGTGGGTTCTACTATTGATAAACCAACCGAGCGCTTGTTTTTGGCATTTCCAAACCCATCTAAGGAATCCATTCGAGTTGAATTCAGGAATAGCCATTCTCCATCAAACAAAGCCATGATGCAACTGACTTCTATCTCAGGAAAAACGGTTCAAGCTTGGCGTGGGAATCAAATCCAAAACCAAATGACCATCGACCTAAGCAAGTTGAGCGCAGGTAATTACACGCTCACTTACTTAGACGACAATAAAATGGATACTCGAAAAATCGTGGTTAGCGATTAATCCTTTGGCATATGCACATCCATTTGCAGGAATGGAATATTCAGTGCCTCCTTATGGAATGTTTTGCAAACTTTTTCATTTATAGCGAAGAAAACGCTCGCCATTGTGCTGAAAATTTGCGGAGAGAAACTAAAACAACACAATTAGTTTTTACGGGTTTCTCTTAGATAGAAGGGCTGGTCTTCAACCACTTTATTTCTGCGAACATCATTAGCTTCGCGAGCGAAATGCAAGAAGGATTTATTAAGTACGACAACCCCGAAAAACAATTGCGTTACGACCGGGCGTATTTGCGCATGGCGCTGGAATGGGCAAAATTATCGCATTGCAACCGAAAACAGGTGGGTGCCATCATCGTAAAGGAAGGTCAGATAATTGCCGATGGCTACAATGGAACGCCATCAGGTTTTGACAATTGCTGCGAGAACAATAATGGAGAAACGCATTGGTATGTGCTTCATGCCGAGACCAACGCTATTATGAAAGTAGCTCGCTCAATGAACAGCGCTCGAGATTCTACGTTATACTTAACGCTTTCACCTTGCAAAGATTGTAGCAAATTGGTACATCAGGCTGGAATAAAGCGACTGGTTTTCGTTAATGGATATAAGGATATGAGTGGCGTAGAGTTTTTAAAAGAAGCTGGTGTTGAAGTCGTACAACTAGAGAATGTGAAATTAGATGAGTGACAACCGCTTAAAATTGTTTATCTATTATCCTATTGTGCTGGCTATTGTACTGGCTGGAGGAATCTATTTGGGTTCAACTATAGGCATTGGACATATGCCATCCTCGGTTGTCGAATCCTCTTCGGTCAACTCCAAAAAGATTACCAACCTCCTCAATTACGTTCAAGAAGAATACGTTGACTCGGTAGATTTGGATGGCGTTACAGAATCGACCATTATCAAGGTTCTAGAACAGCTAGATCCGCATTCGTCTTACATCCCAGCACGAGACCTAGAATCTTCGAACGAACAGCTCAATGGTAATTTTGATGGAATTGGAGTTGAGTTCAATATTATAGACGATACCATTGTGGTTGTCGCGCCAATTAACGGTGGGCCATCAGAAAAACTAGGCATTCGTTCGGGAGATAGAATTGTAACAATTGAGGACAGCTTGATAGCAGGGACGGGCACAAAAAACAAGGATGTAATTTCTATGCTTCGTGGAGAACGCGGCACAAAAGTAAAGGTGGAAATTGCGAGGCGAGGTGTAAAAAAGTTAATCCTATTCAAAATTGAACGCGACAAGATTCCCATTTATAGCGTAGATACTGGGTACATGATTGATGATGAGGTTGGCTACATCAAAATCAGCCGATTTGGCGCAACTACTTATGATGAGTTTGCTGAAAAACTAGACAAGTTGAAAGGTGATGGAATGAAATCACTCATTCTAGATTTGAGAGGAAACCCGGGTGGATATCTGAACGCAGCCATCAATATTTGTGATGAGTTTTTGGCTGATGGTAAGCTGATTGTTTACACAGAAGGTCGTGCTCGTCCGAAAGACAGCGCCTTTGCCACACGCCAAGGCGATTTTAAAAACGGAAAGCTGGTTATTCTTGTAGATGAAGGCTCTGCTTCTGCATCCGAAATTGTTTCGGGAGCCGTTCAGGATAATGATCGTGGGACAATTGTTGGCCGAAGAACTTTCGGGAAAGGTTTAGTACAAGAGCAAGTTGAATTAGCCGATGGTTCGGCAGTTCGGTTAACCATTGCCAGATATTACACACCAACAGGGCGCTGCATTCAACGACCTTACGGAAAAGATGAAGATTATTACGGAGATTTCTATGACCGAATTGAAAATGGAGAACTTTATGAAGCCGACAGTATTTCGGTAGAAGATAAAGAGCGTTTTGTAACCTCAGGAGGAAAAGTTGTTTACGGTGGGGGCGGTATTATTCCAGATGTATTTGTGCCGTTAGATACCACCAGCTACACAGAGTTTCACCGCCAACTTATCGGCACAGGTGCACTTCGTGAATTTGCATTGAAGTACTCCTCTAAAAGTAGAATTGCACTAGAGAAGTTTACTTCTGCTACCGATTTCAGAGACGGTTTCACATTTGCTGACGATGATTATCAAAGCTTAATCGATTTCGCCAAAGGCAAGGATGTTTCGGTAAAAGATGCAAACAAAGGCAAAGCCGAGGTATTGAATAACCTGAAGGCGCTAGTTGCCCGCAGTAAATGGAATGGTAATGGATTCTACCCAATAATCAATCAGAATGATAAAACGATAGAAGCAGCGTTGGAAACGTTGCGCTAGTTCAGTTTGTAAACTTTTCCGGGAAGATTACTGACTATTCCTTCAAATTCTAGTTCGAGTAAAATAGATGCCACTTTGCTCATAGGATATCCAGAGAGCACAGTCAACCTGTCAATTGTGTGGCTTTTCTCACGTAGTACAGAAACCACTTTTTCCTGCTCTTCGGTCAGGTCAATCAATAATTTAGTTTGATGCTGATGCTTCTTTTTGTCATTAGACACATCCCAGCCTAGCGCTTTCAAAACATCTTTTCCAGATGTGATTAGTGCTGCTTTATTACTCATTATGATTCGATTGCAACCAGCAGAATATTCATCTCCCACGCGTCCTGGTATGGCAAATACGTCTCTATCGTAATCGAAAGCCAAGTTGGCCGTTATCAATGCACCGCCTTTTATTCCTGCCTCAACAACTATGGTTGCATCGGTCATTCCAGCAACAATTCTGTTTCGCTTCGGAAAATTTTCTCTGTCGGGATTAGTGCCAATGGGGAAATCGGTAATCAGCGCGCCCATTTCCAATATCTCGTTTGCTGTATTGGTATGCACTTTTGGGTAAATTCTATCTAGCCCATGCGCTAAGCAACCAATTGTTGGTACATCAAATTTTAGACACGCACGGTGTGCCGCTACATCAATTCCGTAAGCCAATCCGCTAACTATTGTAACATCCGCCTCAGCTAATTCCTTAACAATAGACTCCGTAAGTTCTTTTCCTTGACGTGTAGCATTCCGTGTTCCCACAATACTTATGGCTCTTGGCGGGTTAATACTTCCCTTTCCTTTTGCATAAAGAACAATCGGAGAGTCATCGCAATGCTTCAACCGCTGCGGATAATTGTCATCCAAAAAGGAAAAGGCTTTTACACCATTCTTGCTTGCAAACTCAAGTTCTGCTTCTGCTAGACCAAGCACCTTACTAGAGTGAACGGCATTGGCAATAGCGTTCCCGATGTTCGGAATCTTGTTCAAAAAAAATTTCGATTTAGCAAAAACCTCCTTAGGCCCACCGCAGTACGCCACGAGTTTTTTAACCCTGGCATCTCCAATCCCGTCAACCTTGCTGAGTGCGATTAGATATAGTGTCTGTTCTCTTTTGTCCAACTATTCAAATATCGATATATTCGCCACAATTCTAAACTACGTTTAAAGCTGTTGAATTTACCTACATGAAAAGAATATTTACTACCTCAATTCTCTCTCTATTGGTTCTCTTTTCTTTTGCCCAGGACACTGGAACCGTAAAAGGGACGATTAAGGATAAGGAATCTGGAGAAACAATTATTGGAGCAAGCGTTGTTTGGGAAGCGGATAAAGGTCGTGGTGCTGCTACCGATTTTGACGGCAATTTTTCGCTCATTCTCCCAGTTGGAGAACAGAAAGTTCTTATTACGTCCATGGGATATGAACCGCAATCTATTCCTGTATCAGTAAAGAAGGGCGAAACAACAACCATAAGTATTGACCTTGGTATTGGTGCAATTCAGAAAGGAATGGTTGTAGTTTCTGCTGGTAAATTCGAACAGAAAATTGAAGACCTTACCGTTTCTATAGTTGTAATTAAACCAGATATTATCGAAAGCAGAGGTTCTACAAGTGCAGAAGATGTACTTGAACAGACACCTGGACTTACCATTCTAGATGGTGAAGCGCAAATGCGGGGAGGTAGCGGCTATAGCTTCGGTGCAGGTTCGCGCGTGATGCTTTTAGTAGATGATCTTCCAATCCTATCTGGTGATGCTGGCCGTCCAAGTTGGGGTTTCCTTCCAACAGAAAACCTATCTCAGATTGAGGTGATAAAAGGGGCTTCTTCTGTTCTTTATGGCTCTTCAGCACTTAACGGAATAATTAATATTAGAACAGCTTACCCTACCGATAAGCCTAAAACGAAAATCAACCTCTTTTCAGGTTTTTACAGTCCTCCTGGACAAGAAAATGCTCGCTGGGGAGATACAGATGACCCGCCTATCTATGGTGGTATGAACTTCTTCCATTCTAGAAAAGTGGGAACATGGGACATCGTTGCAGGTGGTAACATTCTTTTGGATAATGATTTTATCGGGCCTGAGTCAGGTGATACACTCATCGATGGTGTTTCGCACGTTACGAATACGGTCGATGATGACTTAGGAAACCAAATAGATAGTCTTACAACATATGCTAAACCGAGTAAGGGGTTTTCAAACCGATTCCGCTTCAATTTGAACATTAGAAAGCGATCTAAAAGCATCCCTGGTCTTGCCTTTGGAGTTAATACAAATGTTATGTTTTCTAAAAGCGCAGGCTCACTGCTTTGGTTGAATAATACAAATGGTCTTTTCCGACCGTATGGTGGAAGTATAACTAGAACCGTACAAACATCTTATAACATTGACCCTTTCGTCTCATACTCTGGCTCAAAAGGGTCTAAGCATACGTTAAGAACTCGTGTATTCCACCAGAATAATGATAATAGCAATAATCAAGGTAACTTGAATTATGTCTTCTTCGGGGAATATCAATTTGCCCATCGTTTTGCTCAGGTTAAGGATTTAACCATAACCGTGGGAACCATGGGACAATACAGCCTTTCTGAGGCTGAACTTTATGCTGGAAAAATTGTCGATGGTGTCATAGTAAAAGGAGATGGGAAGAATAATGCTTCCAACGCTGCAGTTTACGTTCAGGTAGACAAGAAATTCTGGAATCGATTAAACGTAAACGGTGGAGCTCGCTTTGAGTACTTCTCAGTTAACGGAAGCGATACTATTATTCGCCCCGTTTTCAGGCTAGGAGCAAGCTCAAAACTTTGGAAAGAGGGTTACCTACGCGCTTCGTTTGGCGAGGGCTTCCGTTTTCCGAGTATTGCTGAACGATATATTTTCACTACCGTTGGAGGTCTACCTATTGTACCAAACCCAAATATAGAGCCGGAACGAAGTTGGGCTGCTGAACTTGGGCTAATGCAAGGAATCAAGATTGGTAAATTTCTAGGTTACCTTGATATTGCAGGTTTCTACCAACACTACACCAACTTTGTTGAGTTCACAGCAGGAAGCTTTGCTCCACCAGAAGCCGATATACCATTGGCGTTTAAATCTTTAAATACTGGTAACTCTAGAGTATACGGTATTGATGTGTCGCTTAGCGGAAATGGCCAGTTTACAGACTGGTTTGGGATTAACATTTTGGCAGGATATACCTACTCGCGGCCTGAGTCTCTAGAACCTGAAAAAGCGTTTGGCGTTGACAATGCTGGGCAAGAACTGACCCAAGTTTCTACCTCCTCCATTTTGTATGGCCCTGATTTGAGTTCCGAAGACAGGGCGGCTGCTACAGCAGAGTACCTAGAGAATCCAATTCTAAAATACAGATTTGAGCATCTTGCAAATGTCGATTTGGAATTGGTATTCACCATCAATAAGAAGCACAAGCTGTCAATTGCAGGTACCTATCGCTACTACAGTTTTATGAAAAGTGTGGATATGATTTTCTATCAAGTTGAAGCCATACCGAACGGTCCGTTCGATTGGGGGGGTAGAGAATTCCGAGAGAACAATGATCAAGGTGATCATGTATTTGATCTCCGTGCATCCTTTGACTTTACTGATCAGGTGAAACTTGGCATAATGGTTAAAAATGTAGCTAACCGCGTTTATGCCTTGCGTCCACTGAAGATAAATGCACCTCGTACTACGCAGCTTCAGTTAACTGTATCTTTTTAAATTTCAGTTAATAATTTCGTGCTCAGGTATTCAGAATATTTCTGACCTTTACTCTATTACCAATAAGAACGGGAATAATGGCAAAAACAAGGAAAAGAACAGTTGAAAAACTGACTGAAAAAAGGGAGCATAGCTTCTTTGACGATGTACTCAAGTATTTCGACCATGCAGTACAATTTCTAGAGCATGATGAATCACTCTTAGAACAGATAAAATACTGCAACAGTGTTTATAGAATGCGCTTTCCTGTTAAGAATGACGAAGGAAAGATTGAGACGATAGAAGCTTATAGGGTTGAACACAGTCACCATCGTCTACCCACAAAGGGTGGAATCCGATTCAGCTTTCATGTGAATCAGGATGAAGTAATGGCTCTGGCCGCACTTATGACCTACAAATGTGCCTTGGTGGATGTGCCTTTCGGTGGCGCAAAAGGGGGCATCAAGATAAGCCCACGTCTAACGAGCGTAGGTATGCTCGAGAAGATAACGAGACGTTACACAACAGAATTAATTAAGAAGAATTTCATCGGTCCTGGTATTGACGTGCCCGCTCCGGATTATGGTAGTGGTGCGCGTGAAATGGCTTGGATGGCTGATACCTACTCCACATTTCACCCTACTGATTTGAATTCTATTGCTTGTGTGACGGGTAAGCCAATTTCACATGGTGGAATTGCTGGTCGTGCTGAAGCAACAGGTCTTGGTGTTTTCTACGGTGTACGCCACGCATGTACCTACAAGGAAGACATGGACGAAGTTGGTCTTGACGTTGGCCTTGAGGGAAAATCCATCGTCATTCAGGGAATGGGAAATGTTGGTTATTGGGCAGCAAAATTCTTCCATGACGGTGGATCCAAAATTATTGCCGTTGCAGAATGGGATGGATCAATCTACAACGAAAATGGAATTGATCCTGACGAGCTTTTGGCATACAAAAAAACCAACAACGGTATACTTGGATTTCCTGGTGCAACCGATTTAGGGAACCCTGGCTCCGCACTAGAAGTTGAGTGCGACATTCTAATTCCTGCCGCACTTGAAAACCAAATAAACAACGACAATGTTGCCAACATTAAGTGTAAAATATTAGCTGAAGCCGCCAACGGACCAGTTACACCTGAAGCCGAGCAAGTATTACTTAAAAAGGGAGTGATTCTAATTCCTGATATTTTCATTAATGCAGGAGGTGTAAGTGTATCTTATTTCGAGTGGTTGAAAAACCTGTCTCACGTTCGCTTTGGAAGAATGGAGAAACGATACCAGGCAACGATGAACCACAACATTCTTGATGCGATTGAGGGCGCCAGTGGAACGAAAGTTCCCGAAGCATCTGCCAATCTTATCAACCGTGGAGCAGACGAAAAAGACATCGTTTATTCTGGATTAGAGGAAACTATGATAACCGCTTACGACAATATTCGTAACCGCATGGTTAACACAGAAGGGATTAACGACCTGAGGACTGCCGCATTTGTTGAGGCAATCGACAAAGTAGCCGTGAGCTACCAAAACCTTGGAATTTGGCCGTAGGACAACATTAGAGTTGAATTGAAAAGGGAGAAAATCTATGATTTTCTCCCTTTTTTGTTGCACATGAAAACCTCTACTTGAGACTTTGAACCCGATTAAGTTTAACACATCGTCTTAGAGCGGAATATTTCCGTGTTTCTTCCTTGGTAATGTTGCCGCCTTATTTTTCAACATTTCATACGCTCGTAAAAGCTTTTTACGCGTATTTGAAGGAAGAATAACCTCATCTACATATCCCTTTTCAGCAGCACGATATGGATTAGCAAAATGCT
>JBLIGB010000018.1:0-16297 GCA_047636795.1 Bacteroidia bacterium
GTACTGAGATGCGATACTATTTTGAAAAGCTCAAATTGAGCGACAAATATGGAGAAGGGTTCATCGCCAGCAATATCTGTACTATTCAAATGCAACAACCTTAAAATCAGAGCAATAAGTGTTAGCATTACAATTAGCACCCACGTTGGTATTCTCTCAACAACTTTCAAATCAATTAACCTTCATTTTCAAGACTGGAATGTAGCAACATTCTAGACTTAAGTTCAGCAATTGAGCTACCACTTTTAAATGTCACCAATTTGTGGGTTCTTTGTATAAATGAGAAGACGAATATTCTTAGGCTGTATTTGCTTATTTCAAGCGATTAGTCAACTCGCGGCACAACAATTATTCACTCGTGTTTACGGAGGAGATAGTTACGATTCGGGCTATGAGGTAATTGAGACAGATGATAATGGCTTTCTCATTGCTGGTTCCTCAGGCAGTTTTGATTTCAATCTTAGTAGTCAAATTCTGCTTATGAAAACCGATGACCTTGGTTACGTAGAATGGAAAAGAACATATGGCGGGCAATTTTCGGATCAAGGCCTTAGTATGCAGGTTTCGTCAGACGGCAACTTATTCATTGGTGGTTTTACAGAAACGATAGAGCATAGCTATCAGGCTGTTGCAATGAAATTAACCATGGATGGAGATACAATCTGGACGCGTCAGTTTGGCGGTGATTTATGGGACTTCTGCAAGCAATTGGTAGCAATGCCTGATGGTGGATGCACACTTTTCGGCCAGACGTACAGCTATGGTGCGGGAGAAGGTGATTTCTATCTAGTCCGTTTGAATAGTGACGGTGATACACTTTGGACCCGTACATATGGAGGTTCTTCTGACGAAAGTGGGGAATCCATTTCCATTACAGACGATGGTGGCTTTTACCTCACAGGACATACAGAAAGCTTCGGGACAGGAAAAAAAGACGTGTATGTTGTAAAAACGGATGCTGCCGGAGATACTCTTTGGACAACTACAGCAGGTGGAACGGAAGATGAATTTGCTTTCGGATCCTGCACGACTTTCGATGGTGGTCTTGTTGCCGTTGGAGGCAGTTTCAGTAACTCACCAGATGAAGGTGATTTTATGATTTATAAATTAGATGCTAACGGAAACGTAATAGATTCTAGAATTGAAGATGGAAGCACTGACGAATACTGGATTGATGTTATTGAAGATGACTTCAATAATTTAATTACGGTAGGGTATGTGGAAAATAGTGAGTTTGGTAAAGAAGATGTACGAATGCAGCGTGTAGATCAGGAACTCAATTTTGATGGTATGTCGGCCTCACGTGGCAGTTCAGAAAATGACCGTGGTTTTGATATTAAAATAACTTCTGATGACACATACATTCTAACTGGAATGACGCAAGGTTTTCTAGGTAGGTTTGACGACATATACCTTTTGAAGACTGGATTTGATGCCTCAGATGTCGGTCCAGAATTAGGCGTAAACGAAATAACCATTGGCGATAATATATTTGGAGTTGCAATAGGACCCAATCCATTTTCAACTGAAAAACCAACGTTATTCATTCAGAGCTATGACGAGATTGTCAATAAAATTAAAGAGCCAATGACCCTCCGTATTTTCAGCACTATTGGTCGGATGATACTTGAGCAGAGGGTTGCATCTGGCTCAACACTGATTCATGCTGAAAATCTTACTCAAGGAATTTACAGCTATCAGTTAACGAGCGGGAGAACTGTTCTCGCTAAGGGCAAAGTTGTAAGCCTAAGATAGAGCCTAGAAGAAAGCGGCCAAACTCAGATAAGCACTTTGCGAAGTACCAACCATTGGCAGCAAATAGCCTTCAAGGTTATTGGTTCCCAATCTCACCTCAAATACGTTGGCAAAACGCTTTCTCACCTCCAACCCAAGATTCCAACTACCAAATCCACCATACGCGAAACGCCCATCAATAAAGAATCCTTTCTTTAAAGGAGCGCTTGTTCCTATATATCCTAACGGAACAAATCCGGCAGCAATGCGATGCTGAATTCCAGCATAAACACGCCAGTTTGCTGAATTAAGCACGTAATATCCTTCCAATCTGATTTTTCCCGGTGTAGCTACCGAATAAGCGGAAGCCTCGCGTACGGTAGCAAAACCGTCTACAACTGAGTCAAGATTAATAGATGAAAATGTATTACCATCTGCACTAAATAGATTTACATCTACCCCTTCAAAACGAAAAACAGAATCGAGGTCGGTGTGCTTGAGTTTTTTACTCCATCGGATAAAGCCAAGGTCATCAGCATCTAATCGGATTCCGAATTTATCAGACTCGAATCCAATGCTGAATGAACCACTAAAACCAAGACCATTTGCGGCAATAAACTGAGTCTTTCCCATTGATGCAGAACGGAATTCACCATGAATCTCGCCATCAAGATACTCGCCATCTGGATCGGTGTATAAACTCGCTTCGGTAATATTCAATCGTACATTTCGATTGCCAGTAAGAAGCGACAAACCAAATCCGATGTTCCATTTCCCTTTATCCCTCTGGACGGTTTTGAGGATTCCAATCTCAAATTGTTTGTACATCAATAAGTTGAATTCAATGTTGGACAGGTCGGCCGTTTTTCCGGCAAAAGATGCGTTGCCGAACATGGCTACATCAAAAAGGTCTTTGGGATATTTAGCATTAACGTGAATGCGGTCTGCCAAATTCACAAACCATCCTATTCCTGTGGTGCTATCTGGTAAGTGTTTTGCGAATATCCCGTAATCAGCATCGGCCCCTACTCTATTTCCTTTTGTTAGGTTCCGGCTCACGTTTTCCCGAAGCTTTCTACTTAAGTCTTTCCCCTGATATACGTTCCAAACAAAGTTTGAAGTAATGGCGTTAGACGAAAGCTGATAGCGACCATAAGCTCCCACCGAGTATCCAGAAGTCCAATCAGAATAAATTGGATTTCTCAATTGTGCGTTGGTAGAGCAAAACAGGAATAGCTGAAAAAGGATTAGTATTCTTCTCAAAACGTGCCTGCTCCGAAGTTTATGTTGAAGTTTCCGATGAGTTTTACATCAATGAAATTCGTGTCGTAGAATTCTATCAGATTGGGTTGGTTTGCTGTATTAAACCGAACCCTGATACGCACTTTCTTTGTTTGGGTAAGAACGTTTGAGGTCTTATCAGGAATTGGAATTAGGATTCTCGATTCGACAGGAGAAATCACCTTGTTCCCAGCATCTAATGGGGGTGCCGCAATGGTTGATGGAACAAGCAGCGTATCCAACTCCGCAAAATTCTCGTCCATTAGAATCAGCTCAACTAACCCTTCCAACGGCATTGCGTTATTGGCAATCAACGTAAAGCTTCCGCTATTGACTGATTCAACAACTCCAAGACTGGATAGATTCCAATCAAGGGTATCAACCAATGTAAGATTGGTAAGTGTTGTTCTTAATGGTATATCAATATCCATTAAGGCTTGAAACGGCCTATCGTAATAGAAAAAGTCATTACCAGCAGAAACATTCCCGAGTGGATTTAAATCAAACCCGAAGGTAAAACTCAGCTGATCTGGAAGATTCTCTATAAACTGCTTTATGTTTGAATTGGCGTCATTCAACTCATAATGCGCCTCATTTGGAATCACACTCTCAGCCGTACCAGAAATGTCCTGTGCCCTAGACAAGAGAACATTACTACCAACAACCTGATGCGAAAGGTTAACAGTTGAATTCGTCCTGGTGTTAATAGAGCCAAATTCATCCAGCTTAAACCGTGCATCGGCCCCAACAGGGTTGGTAAGACTTAGTCCAATTGTAACTGAATCGAGGAACATTTGCCCATCTGTAATACGGTTAAGCACATCAAAATCTGTGGTTTCGTTTTCTGAATTGGTCGACTGCTGTCCAAAATACCCGAGGCCATAATCTAAAAGAATCCCTACAAAACTATATTCCAAATTAAAAAATTCTTGGTTGGCGATAATATCAACCGCACCTCCATCTTCGGCTGTTTTGATTACGAAAACAGTGGCTAACGTATTGAATCCAGTACCAGTGATGCCAGTTAAATCAATCGAATATCCTGAAAGGTCAAATTCCAAATCAAGAGTAGAAGGATTTGAAGAAGTTCCTGCTTCTAAAGTCTGAGCAGTTTGAAAGACCGAACCGATTTTGTTAGCCCCTGGAATTGAATATTCAAACTCAATTTTTGTTCCCAGCACACTTGAAACTTTGAGCTTCAGTGTTCCCTCACGAACAATAACTTTTTTCAGCGCCAAATCTCCAAGTTCGTATTGTGTAGCGTCCGTGACTGGTAATAGTTGGGTTCCAGGAGGAATATTGTTCAAGTTAACTCCAAGGCTAATGGACTTTGAAATAGTGGTATCAGGGATTTTTAGAATGGAGTCCAGCGGCAAATCGATAAGTGATGTTTCAATCTTAAATCGAAGACCACCCTGTGCATCAGCGGTAAGAAGCGAATCGGCCAGTAAATCCGCCATCGTCAGAGTAGTTTTAATCACGGGAGCCAAAACATCAACATCCCATTCAGAGCCGCCAATATCTTGCTTACAACTGGCTATTGTTAGGACCAGCGCAACAAACAGAATAAGACGTTTTAAAATTGTTCTCATTTCAATTTCAAATGTACAGAAATAGCATCAGTTGAGTTGGCTTTTCAGATTGAACCAGTCCCGATTTCAGCGTCCTGTTTCCCCATTATCCGTATAGCTCCTCTTCAAAAATGGAAACAATCTTTCTCAATCTCCGTCATAGCAGGAATTAAACTTGATTATTCACTTTCAAAACCCTTTAAAATGCGACCTACTTCTCAAAAAAAAATGTGATTTCCTTTTTAATTTCTTTAACAGTAATCTTCATTATATCTGCATCGGGCCAATACCCTCGGTGTTTTTGGGTTTGACACAAGCTCAGTTACTAGACACATGTCGATTTAGTTTATGATGGCGATTCAATTCCTGATTGCACTTGCAGTCAACTCAATTCTCCATTTTATCTTTTACTATGGAGGCTTAGATTCATCGTCAATTGCTAAGGGGATTGGAATTGGAACTACCCTAGGTCTCATCTACTTTCTAATATGTGTGTTTGCACTAAACCTGTATGATTTCAATGCACCATTACATCAGCTAGTTGAAGCGATGAGCGGCAGAATAATCGAATATAGTTCTGGCGGAATTGCCACAGCTTTTGTTAGCGTTAGCAATATTCACAGATGGGGAATTCTAAAAGCTATCTAATAGCCGTATTTATCTTCCCAAAGCTTCTTTAACCGCTGGCGATCAGCATGTTCCCGTGGGTTTTCCTGAGGTTCATACAAACGTTTTCCAGCTATTTCCTTTGGAAGGAATTCTTGGCTCACAAAGTTTCTATCTCCATCATGCGAATATTTGTAGTCCTTTCCATATCCAATTTGCTCCATTAGCTTGGTTGGCGCGTTTCTAAGCTGAAGCGGAACTGGTAAATCTCCGGTTTGCTGAACCAGACCTTTAGCAGTTTTTATAGCAGAATACGTGGCATTACTCTTAGGCGAATTAGCCAAATAAACAGCCGTTTGAGACAGGATAATTTCCGCTTCTGGATACCCTATAACTGCTATAGCTTGAAAGCAAGTATTTGCCAAAACTAATGCAGTTGGATTGGCCGCACCAATATCTTCCGAAGCTAGAATAAGCATACGCCTAGCAATAAATTTCGGATCTTCACCTCCTTCAATCATCCGCGCAAGCCAATAAACAGATGCATTCGGGTCGCTACCGCGCATAGACTTGATAAATGCGGAAATGACGTCATAATGATTCTCGCCATTCTTGTCATACATAGACAAGGAATTCTGTAGACATTCCATCACCATACTGTTGGTAACAGTAACTTTTTTGGAGGATGAAGAATGTATAACAAGCTCTAAATTGTTCAGCAATTTCCGAGCGTCACCTCCAGAGAAGCGGAGCATGGCTTCCGATTCCTTAAAGACGATTTTCTTACCAACATTATGTTCAAGTTCCTGCCTTCCCTTTTCCAAAAGGGTTTCCAAATGTTCCTTTTCTAAGGATTTAAGAATGTATACCTGACAGCGAGAAAGGAGCGCTGAAATAACTTCAAAAGATGGGTTTTCAGTTGTAGCACCGATTAAAGTGACCACACCTTTCTCAACCGCTCCAAGTAATGAATCTTGCTGAGATTTACTGAACCGATGAATCTCATCAATAAACAAAATAGGTTTGCCTTGCTTATTGAAAAGGCCATTTTCCTTTGCCTTAGCGATAACATCTCTTACATCTTTGACACCAGAATTTATCGCGCTCAAATTGAAGAACGGACGGTTCATTGTTTCCGAAATAATATTGGCAAGCGTTGTTTTTCCTGTTCCTGGCGGTCCCCAAAGAATAAGAGATGGTAGCTGACCTGATGATATCGCATTTCTTAAAACCGACCCTTCACCTACTAATTGCTGTTGACCAACATATTCCTCCAGCGATTTTGGCCTAAGACGTTCAGCCAATGGCGTTTCTAAGTTCATTTCAAGTGGTTAAGAAATATAAATTACTCCTTTCTTTTACTTGTCCTTTGATTCCTTCTGATCCGACTCATCAGCATCTTCTTCCGTCAAACAATGAAGGTCAAGCATTTCCTTAGCCTCAGAATTTCCCAACCCAATAGCGTCCTCAAAATCTTTGCACGCACGCTTCGATTTTCCCATATCCGCCTTTAGTTCACCTCGGTGTAAATACGCAATAGCCATATTCGGGTCGGTCTTTATGGCTTTAGAAAAGTTTTTTACGGCTTCTTTGTCATCTCCAGATGCCACTAAAATCTGCCCTAAATCGTCATAGTAAAAAGCAATCTCAGGATTCAATTCTATAGCTTTAATGAAATCTGCAACGGCTCCCGATGTGTCTCCCAACGCTGTTTTAGACCATGCGCGATGATGAAATGCTTCGTGAAAATCAGGTTTCATTTCAATTGCACGGTTGTAATCTTCAAGTGCAGGCTCATATTGTTGAGAAAGGCTTTTGGTATAACCTCGACTTTCAAAGGCATTGGGATAGTCAGGTTTTAGTTCAATTACCTTCGTAAAGTCTTCAACCGCTCTTCGGTAATCCTTTCTCTCCAAATAGCAGAACCCTCTGTAATTATATGCTTTAATTAGGCTGGGATCTAGCTCGAGTGCTTTATCAAAATCTATAATAGCACTCATGTAATTACCCAAACGCATATACGTTGAACCGCGAATTACATAAGCTTCAAAATAGTTCGGTTTCAGTTCAAGCGCCTTATTGAAAAACGGCATTGCCTCAGCATTTTGTCCTTTGTTGGTTCTTAAAAGACCTTGAATAAAATTGTCTTTAGAGGTTTGACCCAAAACCAAATTGGTGCTAGAAAGAAGCACCATCACCAAAAAAGAGTGTGACAACCCGATAGCTCTAATCATGAATATGGAATTAATTCTGCAGCGAAGTCAACATTTCCTTAGCCTGCATTACGCCATTCTGATAAGCCATTGCAAAATCTTGAATAGCCCTTTCTGTACTGTGCATTTTCAGATAAGTTACACCCCGATTATAAAATGCCTTACCATCAGAAGGGTTTATATCTAACGCACTTGTAAAATCGTTGATGGCACCTTGATTGTCCTTTAGTTGCAGTTTGACCGCCCCACGATTTGTGAACAACTCGGCATCTTCATTATTCAAGACTATGGCAGCATTATAATCGGCAATTGCCTTTTCATACGAACCTAGCGAAGCCGCAATTCTTGCTCTGTTAAAAAGTGAGTCTTCATGTTTAGGATTCAATTCTAACGCTGCAGAAAAATCCTCTAGTGCAGCGCTTACTTTATTGAGGAATACCTCCGCGAGCCCTCGATTATAATAGATATCAGAATTCTTAGAATCGAGCTTTATAGCCTTGGTATAATCACTAACGGCACCTTCAAAATCTTTGCTTTCAAATTTCAAGTCACCATCGGACACAAATTGCTCAGCTGTTTTGTTCATTTAACTATTATTGATTGCAGCGTGATTCAATATAATCATTTGCCTCTGGTTGTCCCATTTCACCTGCTAAATACCAATCAATACAAGCTCCTGGCGTATCACCCAATAGACTTTTACCAATGCCACGGTTCATATAAGCAGAACCGTATTCAGCATCAAGAATAATCGCTTTATTAAAATCATCAATCGCTCCGTGATAATCTTTCAACTCTTTTTTAGCAACTCCGCGATTATGAAGTGCTGTCTTATTTTTTTGGTTTAGGTTAATCGCATAGTTATATGCTTTCATTGCTTCCATGTAATCTGCAGGATCTTGAGAAAAGTAAGCATCACCCATTCTTACATAGGCCAATTCGTTTTTAGGGTCAATCTCCAACGCTTTCACACAATCTTCAATAGCGCCTTTATAGTCCTTCATATTTACGTAGATGGCACTTCGGAGAGCGTATGCTTGACTATTTTCAGCATCTAGCTGAATCACTTTATTAAAATCCTGAATGGCAAGAATACCCTTTCCTGATTTGAATTTAGCCTCGCCTCTTTTCAATAGGTAGTCAGTGTTCGACTTGTCGTTTAAAATGGCCTGACTAAACGACTCTATCGCCTCCTTATATTCTTTCGCTTCGAGTTTTTCGAGACCTTCCCTAAAGTAGTCTTCAGCAGTTTGAGAGTGAGAGTATAGGCTTTGTGTGATGAAACAAACTAGAATCAGATAACGCATGGTGAATATTTTCGCTTTATGTGCTGCCAAAAATACTCATCTACATAAATGATTGGGGATTCGATAATGTAAAATTATCCTTAATCGTCACAGTAATCGCTGAATGAAGCCATGGCAACCATGTAGCCAAGCTTTTGAGCCTGTAAAATATCATCGCAAGCACCTAACACATCACCGTTCAAATACTTCACTTCTCCTCTAAGTGTATAGGTTTTTGCATACCCAGGATCAATTTTGGCAGCCTTGTCCATGTCTTTGATGGCGCCATCGTAATCTTCCACTTCCTTCAAAGCAATTCCTCTCCCTAAATAGGCATCTTTCTCATACGGGTTTAACTGTATGGCCGTAGTGTAGTCATTTATCGCTCCGTCAAAATCGTTCAACTTACGTTTGGCTCTGCCCCGGTTAGCATATGCATCACTGTAGTCTGCTTTCAGCGATATTGCAATGTTGTAGTCTTGCAATGCACCATAGTAATCATCTAACTCATCCTTTAAATAACCACGAAAATTAAATGCTTTGATGTAGCGAGGGTCTTTCTCAATTGCCTTATTCAATTCGCCTAGAGCACCACGAAAATCCTGCATAGCTGCCTTTCGCTCTGCTTTTTTATAATGCTCCTCTACCGACTGCGAAAATGCAGTCAGTGACATCAAACAAAAAAATAAAGCAACCCATTTCATACTGTTACTAAATTATATGTGTTGGACGAGAGGATTTGCAATAAGCAGTATAATTACCTCGACCAAGCAGAATGGAATAACATATCCTTACTATTTTTCATTTGTAGAAAATAAACAGAGCTTGAAAACATCTGATATAAGTTGACAAAACACCTATGCCATTGCAAATTACATGTTATTCTAAGGATGGGCCACCACAATTAGCCTTCTTTTAAGTTTTAGAATCTCAAAATCTGCTAGACAAGACCATATTTAGTCATGCTCATTTATATGGGTTTTCGATTCCGTCCATCTCCACGTAAACCGTCTTTATCTGAGTATAATGCTCAATGGCTTCTAGTCCGTTTTCTCGTCCAATACCTGATTGCTTATAGCCACCAAATGGCAATTCTGCTGGTGTAATGTTATAGGTGTTTATCCAACAAAAGCCAGCTTCAAGTTGATTAACTACTCGTTTGCCCCTCTCTAAATCCGAAGAAAAAACTCCTGCGGCTAATCCGAAATCCGTGTCATTTGCCCGTTCAATCGCCTCATGTTCATCGTCAAAGGTTAAAATTGACATTACGGGGCCGAAAATTTCTTCCCTCACAATTCTCAAGTCGTCACTATCACAGTCAAAAATTGTAGGTTCCACGAAATACCCGTGGTTAAGCGGACTCTCATCTGCAAATTGGACTCGGTTTCCTCCACAAATAAGCTTTGCTTCTTGTTTACCCATCTCAATATAATCTAGAACCTTGTTAAAATGTTCTTTACTAATGAGCGCACCAACATCTGTATGGGAATCCATCGGGTCTCCGACTTTCATCCTTCTGGTTTTTTCTATCAAGGACTCAAGGAACTTATCCTTGATGGATGCCGCAACGAATACGCGAGTTCCATTGGAACAGATTTCTCCTTGCGTGTAAAAATTACCGAGCATTGCTCCTGCTACGGCCTGTTCAATATCGGCATCTTCAAAAACGATAATTGGTGATTTCCCCCCAAGTTCGAGCGTAACTTTCTTAAGCGACTGCGCTGCTGCGGCCATCACTTTCTTGCCTGTTCCAACTTCTCCTGTAATAGAAATTTTAGCCACGTCTTTGTGAGCAGTTAGCGCCTCACCTACCTCCGCATCTCCTTGAAGCACATTGAAAACACCATCTGGTAGTCCAGCTTCCGAATAAATTTCGGCTAAAATGACAGCCGTTCTAGGGGTCATTTCTGATGGTTTGAAAATCATACTGTTCCCGCAAACCAGTGCTGGTGCAGATTTCCAACAGGCAATTTGAATTGGGTAGTTCCAAGCACCAATTCCTACACAAACACCGAGCGGTTCTTTTCTGGTAAAACCGTAGGAGTTACCAAAATCCACTCGTCTTCCTTCAATCTTAGTGGCAATACCAGCAAAGTATTCGATGACTTCAATACCAGAAACTACATCAACCTCAATCGCTTCTGCAATTGGTTTTCCAGTATCCTCAACCTCAATTTTGGCAATTTCATCGTTTCGTTCTCGCAATATTTCTGCTGCTCGAAACATCACTTTAGCTCTTTGTTCAGGTAAAGTTTGAGACCACACCTTAAACCCCTTTTTAGCTGATTGAACCGCTTGTTCAACCTGGCTGGGAGTGGCAAACTGAACCGTTCCTATCTCAGTTCCAATTGCTGGGTTTAGGTTGGAAAATGTACTATTCCCATCCCCTTTTTCTGATTGTCCGTTTATATAAGATTGTGTGGCCGCCATTGTCTTTATCAATTTGACACAAATCTAGGTTTTGAACTAAGGCAAACTGGGCGTTTGTCTACTTTCTAGCTATAGACGAGGTTCTCATCGATAAATGCGGCTCAATCTTTCTCATAACTGATAAAATTGAAAAGCCACGAAAGGTCTTTGATATGATGGCTAAAAAACCTGTAGGGCGTTAGTACTGCTAGTTCAACTTTGATAATGTCTTCATTTTTTCACCGGAGAATAGTAGTGTAACTACCATCACTAAAATAAGTTTTTCATTTTTTTCATAATCTGACAACAGTATTTTTTATTCTTCTAATCTATTTTCAAACATGGCAAAAGAACGACCGTCTATAAAATTAGCAACAGTATCGTTGCAGTGTAGATCAACCTAATTTTAGAGGCATAAGATTCTACATAGATAATAACTTTTAGGCTATTTTATTCACGTTGTTTAAAACCACCAATTACTTAGCTTTTTGACTTAGGTATTAAATCTTCCTATTCGCAAAAAAATTGAACATCAGTGATGACACTCCGATTACCAAAACTTCTAATGTAGTTTCATTACTGTCTTAAATTACAGCGGTTACAGCCGTGAAAAATGTTGGGCGAACTTCAATGACGCGAAGATTAAAGCAAAGTACAAAGCTCGTATACTATTTAGGAACTCTACTTTGCTGGTTGGCCTAAGTTTGTACTGTTATCAGTTTTAAGAAATAAATAGAAGGAGTGAAAGAGTCGAAGAAGATCCGGCTGGCGGTCGGTCGAAGCCCATCAAAAACAGATGATTCCCACGCTTTTATCCTTTGAGTACGTTCAGTTCTCTAAGCCTTTTAGCCCATTAAGAGGTCGGTGTACTGCGGTAGCTTCGTTCTTTCCTAAAACAAATTATTATAAAGGAAAATACTATCTCGGTGGAATTGACGTGTCAAAAGATGAATTCGATATGTTTTCAGAATCAAAAGAGCATGTGTAGTATGACAACAACGAAAGTGGCTTTAAGACATTCTGTAAAAGTTTAGAGGCAGAAAGCCACTGCATGATGGAGGCTACGGACAGCTATCATTACCCATTGGCGGTATGGCTATACGACCAACGCTTAAAGTTCACGATGATGAATCCAATGGTAATTAGACGGTTCAAAGAAATACGGATGAACTACACCAAGGACGAACGGGCCGCTGCCTAGCTGATATATCAGTATGTGATTGAACGTCCTCTAGATTTATGACATCCTGCACTAGGCCTCGTAGAACATGACCGTATGGCAGGCTGTGGTCAGGAAAAGGCAAAGTCATGTGTTCCTTCCGCTTACAAATAAAGCGTATTGCCAAAAAAGGAGAAAAAATATAAGCGGAGATGGATGTATTGATGAAAGAATATGAAACGGAGAGTTACACTTATAAAAGTTAATCAAGTGCAGCAAACTCGGAAACAGAAAAGAGAGCGAAATGCTTCCTTTTAATTCTGAGTATCGCAAGATAAAAAACGAAACCATGGGAATCACTTTCGGAATCTCTTCGATGGTTTTATCAAAAAAAACGCCCCAATATTCCTATTGAGGCGCTTACCATGAAAAGGCGCAGGACTCTCCAACCCTGCAACTTTGGGTTTAATGAATTATGCTTTTGCTTTTGGAGCAGTTTTAGTCGAAACCTTACCCATTTTGCTTTCTAGGTCAGCAACTTTGGATTTGAGATCAGCAAGAATTTCTTCTTCCGTTTTCTTAATCACACCAACTTTTTCTTTAATCTCGTTGTACTTTGCTTCGAATTCTTCCTTGCGAGCTTCAGTCTTTTCGAAAAGCTCATCTACCATTTTCTTTCCTTCCACATCAGAAATTTTTCCTTTCTCAACAAGGTCTTTAACACCCTCTTCGAATTTTGTAGATACTTCTGCAGCTAAATCAACTCCAGCATAAAGGAACTTTTTGAATGAATCTTCCATAATATTTGTTTTTAGTTGTTTGTTTTCAGTTGAACGAATGGATATAGGCAATTACCATGCACATTGGCATGCCAAAGGTGCTTTTTGAGAATTAAAAAGCCTTGAAACCCTTGCTATCAAAGGGACACAAGAATTACTGGCACAGCTTAATACGCAAGTATGCCAAAAACCGGGAATGCTGACACCTCTGACAAGGCGTTTATCAGACACTCATTTTCGGGCCGCGATGTCATGTTTGTCAGGTTTTAAAGCATTGAGTCATTCCAAGCAGAGTAGAGAAACGAGGTTAACGCGTCACCCCCTGCTGCATAAAATAAGGAGTTGACTTAAAAGAAGTTTATACCCAATCCCCCGATTAGCAGCTAAAGAAAACTACCAGTTTATTAGGAGTTCCGCCTTATCGTGCTATAATGGGGGTCAAATTATTTATTCTGTTATGATAGAAACAAAAGTATTTGACGCATTAAATCTCCCTTCAGAAATAGAAAAGAAGCAAATTGTAGACTTTCTACATAAAAACCTCGAGGAATATGGTGACCCGAAGGCTCACATTCTGAAGTGCATCAATTATGCTGTTAAGGAAACTATGTCATTCGGTGGGTTCGTGCTAGTCTCATTCGAAGGGAAGACAATTACCGGATCAGTGATTGTGAACAAGACAGGTATGGGCGGCTACATTCCAGAGAATATTCTGGTGTACATCGCCACACATAAAGATTTTCGCGGAAAGGGTATCGGTAAGAAGCTTATGGAAGAGACCCTCAACTTTGCCAAAGGAGATATAGCCTTGCATGTAGAGGCCAACAATCCAGCGAAATTCCTGTACGAGAAATACGGTTTCACAAATCCATATCTCGAAATGCGACTTAAACGATAATATGGGAATTCACTGGATTGACCTGACCATATTCCTTTTGTACTTGTTCGCCATGTTGGGCGTGGGAGTCTACTTCTTGTTCAAGAATGAATCAGAGGAGGATTATTACGTGGGTGGTAGAACGCTTGGTGCAGGCCATGTGGGTCTGTCTGTAGTTGCCACCGATGTCGGTGGCGGTTTTTCAATAGGTTTGGGCGGCTTGGGTTTTGCCATGGGAATTTCTGGAAGCTGGATGCTTTTTACAGGATTGCTCGGAGCTTGGCTAAGTGCAGTTTTCCTTATTCCCAAGGTATATCCGATTGCCAGAGAGCACAATTTCCTAAGCTTCCCACAAGTATTGGAATACTACTACAATGCTCGCGTGGCGCTCATTGCAGGCATCATCTCCTTAATTGGATATGTGGGGTTCACCAGCTCGCAAATCTTGGCTGGTGCCAAGTTGGCATCGGCTACGTTTCCAAGTATCAGCATTCAACAGGCGGTGTTGATTATGGGTGTAATCGCGGTCGTATACACGGTTATTGGTGGCATTAAAGCGGTCATTTATACCGATACGGTTCAGTGGCTGATTCTCATGTTTGGGCTGGTTTTCATCGGTATTCCAGTCGGTTATTACAAGATTGGTGGTTGGGAGATCATCAGTTCGGTAGTTGACCCGAATATGCTTCAGCTCACCAATATTTCGTTCGTACAATTCTTCAATTGGGTAATAACTATTGTACCGATATGGTTCGTTGGAATGACCCTCTACCAGCGCATTTATGCTTGTAGAGACGAAGCAACAGCCAAGAAAGCTTGGAAGATAGCAGGACTTTTTGAGTGGCCTGTGATGGCATTTATGGGTGTTATTCTTGGCATGTTCGGTCGTGTGGCTTTTGAGCAAGATATGTTTGCGGCAGTAGGTTATCCAGCAAGCGGTGAATTGGATGCAGAACTCGGGTTACCACTTCTGTTGAGCAATATTCTTCCCATTGGATTAATGGGGTTGATGATGTCAGCTTATTTCTCAGCAATCATGTCAACTGCTGATAGTTGCCTAATGGCAGCTTCGGGTAATTTCCTTACAGACGTCCTCGGAAAGGTGAAACATGGCAGCCACATCAGTCTGCGCTGGTCACAATTTGCTACGCTAGGTATCGGTATCGTTGCTATTGCCTTGGCAACCATGATGCAGAACGTGTTGGAACTGATGCTCTATTCCTATGCATTCATGGTTTCGGGGCTGTTTGTGCCTGTGCTTGGCATGTTGATAGTGAAGAAGCCTTCGCCTTTAGCAGCCCTCTTTGCCATGGTCTTGGGCGGAATGACTACCCTTGTTCTTATCATCTCCGATTTGGAACTCCCATTCGGATTGGACGAGAATTTCTTCGGAATTTCCATCTCAGCTCTGAGTTTCGTGCTTGTCCAGCTTATTACATCATCATCAAATCGAACAAAAAAACCAGAATAATTTGGCCAAACAAGCGCACATACCAACTAAACTACTTGTTAAACTGCGGAAGGTGCTGCATCGGCATCCTGAACTGTCTGGACACGAAACCGAAACAGCAAAACGTATTGCAGGATTTCTCGGTTCATGCAAACCGACTAAACTCATAGAAGGGATTGGTGGAACGGGTGTAGCTGCGGTTTATACCTATTTTGATTCAGGCCCCACGGTTCTAGTACGTTGCGAGTTGGATGCATTGCCAATTAAAGAGATAAACACGTTCGGCCACAAGTCGGAGGTTGAAAATGTATCGCATAAATGCGGACACGATGGTCATATGACCATTGTAGCGGGTGTAGCGTCTCACCTCAATAAGAATCGCCCGAAAGTAGGGAAGGTTATCTTGCTTTTTCAGCCCGCAGAGGAGAACGGAGAAGGTGCAAAGGCCATTTTGAAAGACCTACAATTCGAAGAAATCACACCCGATTACGTAGTTGCACTGCACAACCTGCCAGGTTATCCGATGCATCAGGTGGTGTGCCGACCGGATAGTTTTACAGCTTCGGTTCAGAGTATCATTATCAAATTACACGGCAAAACAGCGCATGCAGGTGAACCCGATATGGGTATGAATCCTGCGTTGGCAATCGCTGAGATAATACAGAAAACAGATGCGTTACAAGTTCCTCGCGATAAGCCAGATTTTAAACAGATAACGCCTATCCAGATTGAGATGGGTGAAGAAGCCTACGGTATTTCTGCTGGCTATGGCGAATTGAAACTCACCATTAGAACATGGGACAGCGAAACGATGGATGTTTTGGCTGCCGATTGCGAGAAGCTTGTCAACCAGATTGGAAAGAAATACAAACTAAAAGTGGAGATTGATTGGACGCAGTTCTTTTCGGCTAATCAGAACAATGCCGAGATGG
>JBLIGB010000019.1:0-15566 GCA_047636795.1 Bacteroidia bacterium
TTTTGAAACAGATTAATTCCTACAACCTTATTTTCCGCTTGGTTCGCTAATGTTCGAATAGTGTTCCAAGTCTCTGGTTTAGGCGAACCATCATTGACTAATACTATCTCATAGGTAGCACCTAAATAGGCAAAGACCTGGTCGAACTCATTGACGAGAATTGGTAACGAGTCTGAACTGTTGTAGCAGGGCACAACAACGGAATACTCTATCCGTTCTTTATTATCCTGAAAAAATGCAACTTCCGACATGGTGTAGAATGAAATACTCGTTAACTCTAGTTATTGTCTTAGCGATTGGGAGAGCGTAGCATAATTCTCTATGCTGTAAAAAAATCTTTCTGTCTCTTTTTGTGTAGAATCCAACTGAGACAAAAGACGGAATCGCTCCTTCTCTAAACCCAATTGACTGTCGGACATACTAAAATCTGATGCTATATCACTCAATTCAGAATCAATCTCAAACGGCTCCTTAAAACTACTTGGATTGTAGTTTTGGTCAAGTATTTCTTCGTCAATCGAATATCCAAGTGACTTCATTTCTGGGTAACAAATATACTCTGTGTATCGAATCATATCAGTTGGCAGCAGTTGGCGATATCTTCCAACACTTGACTCATTTACCCCAGATTTTGAATCCTGTGATGAGTTTCCCTGCCACTGACCATCGACAACTGGTATTTTGGAGCCAAATAAACCTGAATCAGGAAAATTATCTATTTCCAGAAACCGACACACCTCCTCTAAAACAGAATCATGGTCGTTAGTCAGCTTCTCATATGAAAAAGACAGGAAGTTTGGATTAGAAAGAAACGTATTGCGTATTGCTACGCTTTTCCTCCAATTTCTGAGATGAAAAAGCGTAGGTCGATAATCTCCAACGTAATGGGTTCCCTTTCCAAAATTTATCGAGGTGAGCACATCGCGCGGGTCTCTGTAAATAAGAATAACCTTAACTTGCTTACTTAGCATGTATCCTACAAATTCTTCGGTGAGGATTTCTTTGGAGCCAATTATTCCAGCCTTGTTTGACGACTTCATCCCCTGCAGTAAGCCAGCATAAATCTTCTCAAAGCCGGTGCCTTGACTTGTCCGGGTCAGAAACTCTAAGTTCTTCGGTTTCACCTGCTGACCACTCCAATCTTTCATTTCATCAAAGACATCCCGAAGCTTTGGCTGCGACATTGAATAATCCTTGATAAAATCAGCAAACTCCATTGAGGAATACCTGGTCTCGTTGAACAAATCGTGGAGTACGTACCTTGAGGGAGAAATTCCTTTGAATTCAAAAAAATCCTTCTTCACTTGCCGGAAAACGAACGGAAAAGGTTGTGGCAGTATCTCCATAGTGGGATGCGCATCCAGCATCTTCTGCAGCAAAGTGGTGCCAGACCTTGACATTCCCGTTACGAAGAGCGATTTTTTCATTTTATGAACGAATTGATTGAACCAATCATATCAGTATTTAATGTGATTTCTTGCGTCTGAACCAACATTAAATAACAGGTCTAACACACTTACACCATGTTCAAATGGTGGGTGCAGCTGAGAGTATTCTTTATAACCAGAGTAGTCCATCCACTCAACCGTCATTTCCTCCTGCTCGAAAAGCTCACATTTCAAATAATTCCTTCCAGCAGGGCCACTTAAATAAACACTGGCATCTAATTTTTTGCAGGCATCCACTAATCGTTCACTTGGCTCACCAACTAAATTCAATTCACGCGAATCAATTATCCTCGTTCCTATTCCAAGTTGCTTACAAATTCCCTTAATAATAGTTGTGTTTATGTCGGTCAGTAGCTCAGCATCCGTTGACAGCCAATCAAATACCATGTCTCTTACTTCCTTGAATGAATCAGCTTTAGCATAATTTGCTTGAAGTGTTCCTCGGTGCTTCTTACCCCAATTGTTGAACGAAACCTTGGTGTCGTAAATCCGCTGATTGAGCCCTTTTTGATTTACTGGAATAGTAAGCCACTCGGTGCCCTTAGCTGTTTTTATGATGTTCCTATTTCTCCAGTCATTTTTGGTGTACTGAACCTCATCATAAATAACGAACACATCCGACTTAGCAATTAGGTCGAAATATCCTTTCCAAGGAATGTAGTTTGATTGTGAGATTGATACTATCATCTAAATTGATTTGAACTTAACCCCAACCATTCCAAACTCGAATGGCAAAAAATATTCTCCACATCGCGCTGGGGCAGGTTCATGTCTCCAATAAATTTACCAATCTCCAAATCGCCAAGCGGAAAAGGGTAATCGCTTCCAAGGCATACTTTTTCTGAGCCAACCTTGTCGATAATAAATTTCAATGTATCGGCATCATGTGTAATGCAATCAACCCAAAATTTGCCTAGGTAATCACGCGGATTAACATCATTATCAATGGCAACAAGATCTGGGCGGCAATTGAATCCGTGTTCAATCCGCCCAATTGTTGGAATGAACGAACCACCAGAATGCGCAAAGCAAACTCTTAGGTCTGGTAATTTTTCGAAAATCCCTGCAAATAGCATAGAGCAAATAGCACGGGAGGTTTCGGCTGGCATTCCAACCAACCACGGAAGCCAGTACTTTTTCATTTGGTCCATTCCCATCATATTCCATGGATGGACGAAAACAGCCATTCCCAAGTCTTGACAAGCCTCAAAAATTGGATAAAACTCCGGCTCATCAAGATTCTTATCATTGATGTTTGAGCCTATTTGAATCCCCGGAAAACCCAGTTCCTTACAGTGCTGCAGTTCCTTTATTGCAAGGTCAGTATCTTGCATGGGAAGTGTTCCCAAACCGATGTAATTCTTCTTGTATGGCGCAATTGATTTGGCAAGATCATCATTCAAAAACCGAGCAATTTCTGCTCCATCTTTAGGCTTAGTCCAATATGAAAACAACACTGGAATTGTGCAAACTACCTGAACCTGCGTATTGTATTCTTCATACTCCGAAATCCGTATTTCTGGGTTCCAGCAGTTCTCTTTTATCTGTCGAAAAAATCGTCTGCCTTGCATCATGTTTGCCATTCCAGGCTCCGCATGATCCAGCATGATAAAATCGCCATAGCCAAACTTTCGCGCGAAATCTGGCATTTCGCGCGGCATGATATGCGTATGCATGTCTATCTTAAGCAAACTTCCCGTCTTTCAGCATTTGTGCATATTCCTTGGCAAAATAGGTTAGAATGGCCGAAGCACCAGCCCTTCTGAAACTCAGTAGCATTTCAGGCATCGCCTTATCGTAATCCAACCAGCCGTTTTGTGCAGCGGCTTTCAGCATAGCGTATTCTCCGCTAACATTGTAAGCAGCAATCGGTAATTCAAACTTTTCCTTCAAAAGGTGGATGATATCCAAGTACAGAAGCGCTGGTTTTACCATCAGAAAATCGGCTCCTTCAGCCGCATCCAATTCTGCTTCGCGAAGCGCTTCCCATTTGTTAGCGGGATCCATTTGGTACGTTTTTTTGTCGCCTGCTTTTGGCGCACTGCCTAGCGCATCACGGAATGGACCATAGTAAGCACTGGCATATTTTGCCGTGTAACTCATAATCCCAACGTTTTCGAATTCCTCTTCATCCAGCTCCTCACGGATGTGCTGAATTCGTCCATCCATCATGTCCGATGGTCCAATAATGTCAATTCCTGCCTCGGCCTGCGCCACTGCCATTCTTCCAAGAATGTCGAGCGTTTCATCATTCAGAATGCGACCATCTTCAACCAACCCATCGTGCCCATCAGAACTGTATGGATCCATAGCCACATCACTAATCAAACAGCTTTCCGGAAACTCCTTTTTCAGCTTCGCGATGATGCGCAGATAGAAGTTCTTCTCATCGTAACTGTAGGTGGCCGTTTTGTCTTTCAACGATTCTTCAACACCAGGAAAAAGCACAAACGAGCGCAAACCTAGATTCATACTTTCCTCCACTTCCTTCAGAAGTTTGTCCTCCGAAAAGCGAAAAATCCCTGGCAAGGAGCCTATCTCATCCTTTTTTCCCTTTCCATCCACCACAAAAAGGGGATAGATGAGGTTGGAAAGGTCTAAACGTGTTTCACGAACCATACCTCTGATGGTTTCGGTAGCACGATTTCTTCTTGGTCTTTCAAGCATGATTCATGATGTCGGTCAAAGGTATAAACCTTCCGTGTTGTATTTGGTGGAGGTTTTGGTGGGTTTCAACTTCGCTGAACCAAGACAAACAGTCTGGGTTTGCCAACTGATGTTCTAAAGACTCAAGCACTGACGTTTTCTTATCCAAACAGAATACCATTTGTGTTTCTGGACCTGAATTTGGCTACTAACGAAGCCGTGCTTGTTCTCGGGAATTCGGAAATGGGAAAGACTACACCGCTTCATTTGTTGACAGGTTTAATGGCGACTATTCTTTCCTATTGTTATCTAATGAAATCTCATATATTTTGAAGCCAAAAAACGTATCTGACCGACTTACAAGGTCAATTAATTCGGAAGGCAGACTCAAGTATTCTGGAAAAACCAAATGAGTCACGTTATTTTTCTCAACAAATTTGCGCTTCACACCCGTATCCTCGGCCGAAAGATGGTTCCGTTCTGCAAAACGCTTCATAGATGAATACGAAAGTATTTTCTTCTCAACAGGTTTCAGTTTTGTTCCAGCCTCTTTCTCCATATCGAGTGCCGAAAGACCAGTGGAAACGTACGGAGAAAGGATAAGTCCAAGTTGTCTCAGCGGATACAAAATATGAAGAGTGTATTTAAAAAGACCGTCCATTTCATTACCGCCAGCTCCTCCGAGATAGGCCATTCTTATGTCATCAGTACCTGATTCCGCAACGAAAACCGCAAGGCGTTCAAGTTCTGAGTGATGAATGTTATTACCTTTTCCGAGATTAAAATGAGCATTCGGAACAAGTACAATCACCAGAAGAAGCGCGTAGACACGAGCCAGTTTTGTTCCCTTGAATAAACCGTAGGTAAGCAATGCACTGGCTGCAATCCCATTGATGCTCAAATAGGCTATAAACCATATCTGACTCGAATTTAACATCTTATAGAGCAGGGCAGAGATAAAAAGTCCTGTCATTTGAACCATTACAACGGTCAAGAAGGCTTTTTTAAACCGATTACGCTCTACAATCCTGTCCGACAGGTCGAACCACACTACTGTCGCCAAAATCAGTATCGGTAGATTGGGAAGTGCCATCTCAATAACTCTTCGAATACAAATCTTGATAAATTGGATGAACTCAAAACCATCAAACAATTTTGAAAAGATACCTGATCCGGATGAATATGAAATATCTGAATTAGAGAATAAAACAATTAGCCAAATGGCTGTTAGGAAAGCCGAAAGCATCCAAAAACCTACAGATTTACAATTTTCAGGGCTCCTATCAGTATACAGAACCACCGCAGCCACAATAGCACCAGAAATAAATCCAACCGGAAGCAAAGGCTGATACATTAGACCAAATAGCGCCAGATGATAGGGGATTAGTCTGTAGTTATCAGACAAAAGGGTCAAAACCACCAGGGCTGCAGACATATAAACGGGTATGGCCTTTATTATGCCAAATATGGTGGAAGTATAGCCGAACTCTCCCACCAGCCAAAGGTGTTCAGGTATCAGGAAACCATAAGTTCCGACCACCAGCATAATAAAGCCTGCAATTAGGCCTTTACTTTCAGAACCTGTCAATTGCTGGCCGATAGCAAAGACTCCGACTACGAGCATTAAAAAAAGAGTCGGGTTAACAACTAAACACCAAAGCGTCTCTGAGTTTACAGGAAACAGTGTATAGATTAATGCCCCATACCAGAGCTCAAACCAGTGATACGGAGATGGTGACAATTGATTCAAAGAATAAAAATCGGAACTTATATTCTCCATTCCAGCGAAGTTTAGAAACTCTCCGAGCCTCACGTAAAAAGGCGAGTCGACACCATAAGGTGTAATTTCGCTATGGTGGAGATATCTTATTTCTCCAGTTTGGAAATCAAAGAGCAGCGTGAGAAATATGAGAAACAGTATTGTGCCTGCCGTAAAATAGGCGGTAAATTGTGATGTTGTAGGCCAAACCATTCGTGGGGGTTGTGCTACTTGATCTGGCTTGTTTTTCCAATGTAAGTACCACATTGAAAGCCCGAAAAACAATAACGGAGCAAGTGAAGTCGCTCCACTGGTCATAATCAAAGCGTAACCGACAGTATGAACGCTGACAAAAATGAAAAGCCGATGAAAAAGCCCCTTCATATCTGTATTAGCTATGCCAAATAACACCCCAACAATACCTGATCCGAATAATAAATAAAGGGCCACACTTATAAAGCATGCATACAACAATCCAAAATATGTTGGAGGGTAATCAAAATTCAAGATATTGAGGTTATGCTCCATTTTTTAATTCTTCCTTTGCATCTAGGCTCAAATAAACAACAATTTAATCCCACGAGGAGTGACCTAAGAAATGCTTCAGACCCAAACCCTCACATTCGCCTATCCGAACGGAACCTCATTCGAGTTTCCCGATTTGAATGTTGGACAAAATGAAGGATTGCTGGTTCTCGGGAATTCCGGAACAGGCAAAACAACACTCCTTCATTTATTGGCTGGCTTGATGAATCCAACTGGTGGAACGATTGAATTGGATGGCACAGAACTAGACACATTAAGCGGTTCTTCCAGAGACCGTTTCCGAGGTCAGCACATCGGGATTGTCTTTCAACAATCACAGTTTATTCGTTCAATTAGCGTATTGGAAAACCTGCGTTTGGCACGGTCACTTGCTGGTCTTAGCCAAGATGATTCGCTTGCAGAAAGCTTGCTAACGGAACTCGGAATCGGGGAACGGAAAAATGCCAAACCGAACGAATTGAGCATTGGCGAACGCCAACGAGCAGCCATTGCTCGGGCTTTGGTTACCAAACCGAAAATCGTGCTTGCAGATGAGCCAACCTCCGCGTTAGATGATGAAAATTGCGAAGCCGTTGCATCGCTTTTTGAACGAACAGTAACAGGTCACGGTGCGGCTTTAGTTATCGTGACACATGATCAACGATTGAAAAATAAATTTCCAAAATCGGTATCGTTATGAGGATGTTGCAGCTAGCATATGCGAATCTGAAGGAGCATTTCCTTTCCACTATTCTGAGCGTGATGCTTTTAGGAATTGGCGTTGGAATGGTTTCGTTTATCGTGACGGTGAGCGAACAACTCAACGACCGTTTTAACCGTGACATCCGCGGAATTGACATGGTGGTTGGAGCGAAGGGAAGTCCGCTTCAGCTTATCCTATCTGCTGTTTATCAGATTGATAATCCAACGGGTAATATTCCGCTTGCGGAGGTGAATAAATTGAAACGGCATCCACTTATCAAATACAGTATTCCGCTATCGTATGGCGATAGTTACCAAGGCTTTAGGATTGTCGGAACTGATTCGCTCTATCTCTCACACTACAAGGCAACCTTCTCCGAAGGCGGAGTGTGGAGCAATAGCATGAATGTTGTGTTGGGAAGTTCCGTTGCTAAAAAGTTGAATTTAAAAATGGGCTCTCATTTTCATGGCAATCATGGTTTTGATGAAGGAGGTCACGCACACGAAGAGTCTCATTATAATGTGGTCGGAATTCTAAACCCAACAGGAACTGTTGCCGATCGGCTCATTCTTACATCCACCGAAAGTGTTTGGGATATTCACAATAATGAAGAGGCGGAGCGCGAACAGGACAACGAGGAAGAAGAAGAAACAGGTGAGATAACTGCGTTATTAGTAAAGTTCAAAAGCCCGATGGGAATCATGCAAATCCCGCGTATGGTGAACCAAAAAACCTCGATGCAAGCCGCACTTCCTGCTATCGAAATTAATCGTCTTTACTCATTGATGGGTGTTGGGTTTACCACATTACAAATCATTGGAATGGTGATTATGTGCATTGCTGCTTTGAGCGTATTCATTTCCCTTCTCAACTCATTGAAAGAGCGGAAATACGAACTTGCGTTGATGCGTTCGTTAGGCGCTTCGCCATTCAAACTTTTCGGCCTTATCGTACAGGAAAGTCTGCTGCTTTGCTTGGCAGGTTACGCACTTGGCATCATCTTGGGAAGGGTTGGCATCATGCTATTTTCATACCTCGGAGAAGATCAATTTCAATTTTCAGTTTCGCAAAGCGGTGTTTCCCCAATAGAAATTTGGCTAATGCCACTCACGCTATGGATTGGACTAATTGCCGCACTTATACCTGCTATTCGTGCTTACCGTTCCGACATTTCAAGCATTCTTAGAAATGAATAGCCTGATTTCCACAATTAATTCGGCCTTGGTTGAGCGCAGTCGAAACCATGAAACCCTTCGACTTCGCTCAGGGAGCAAGGTCCTGTCAGCCACATTTTTCCTTTTCTCCTTTTTCCTTTTCGCTTCTTCCGAAGGGTTCGCGCAGCACACAAAAATAGACTGGGCATTTTTGGCGAAAGTCGAATGGGGTGAAAAGTATTTCGAAGAGTACGAAGAGGTTGTCTTTTATCCCGATTTCGGCAAGGAGGTTTTGGCTGTAGATAACACACTCGTTGAAATTGAAGGGTACGTGATTCCTGTGGATGTGGAATCTGGATATTACGTCCTTTCGGCCAACCCTTTTGCTTCCTGTTTTTTTTGCGGAAATGCAGGTCCAGAAAGCGTAATGGAACTGCAATTTCCCGAATCAATGAAAGACATTTTCAAAACAGATGAAATTATCACTTTCCGAGGTCGATTAAAGCTGAACTGGGACGATCTTGAGCATTGTAATTACATTCTACAAAAAGCCACTCCGAAATGAGTAAACTGCTTTTTTTCTTTCTGATGATGATTGTTTCCACTTCTGGATTTGCCCAATCGCTGGTTAGTTGGGACACATTTGCGCAAGTCACTTTTCACAAAAAGTATTCGGAAACATTTGGGTTTGAAGTGAATGTAAAGCCACCCGAATTTGCATCCAAACTATTGGCCTACCAAGGGAAAGAAATTTTGGTGAAAGGCTACGTAATTCCTGTAGATGTAGAACTTGGCATGTACATGGTTTCTGCCAATGCTTTTGCTAATTGTTTTTTCTGCGGAAACGCAGGTCCAGAAACGGTTGTAGAGATTTTTCCATCAAGTAAATTGCCTCGTTTCAGCACTGATCAAATCGTAACCTTCAAAGGAATTCTACAGATAAATAAGGAAGGGGAAATGAATGCTGTGCCTTATCAGATGTTTCAGGCCAAGGTTGTAAAATAGGCACGCTACTTTTCCTTTTTCTCTCCGCTGAAACTATATACCTCTTTAATTTTTCCTTTTTTTGAAACCGTGGCCTTGCCTTCAATGCGGTTTCCCAACACCTTACCTTCCCACTTAAGCGATATTCCTTTCGGGTTTTTGTTTATCGCCTGAAAGTGATAAACAGCGTCACCCATTATTTTTTCCACTTTAGATATTGCATATTCTCCCATCTGAAAACTTCCGCGGTCTGGAGTTCGCATTTGCCTAGTAGACATTCTATTATTTCGAAAGCTTAGCTCCTCCTCAAACGACTCTACCTTTTTCTTTTTGTCCGACTGGTCATCCATAATAACTACGAACTTTACCCTGTCCAGAAGCTGGTCTTTGGGTCTGCGCTGAGCAAAAGATGGCAACGCGAAAGTTGCAAGGAGTAAAACGACTACTGATGTTCTGATATAATTTCTCATCAAGAGCTTCTAAGCTGTTCAATTTTATTGTACAGATCGTTTTTCAAACCATTTCCAGCAATTCTGAATTCCTGCATTTCTTCCACCATGTCTTTATGCTTGAATGGTAGCTCTCGGTCTTTCAAAAGCACGCGGTCTTCCACCACTTTTTGAAGGTCTTCCTCATGCATTTTCAGTCTTGTCTTTTGATTCTCAACCCGATGCTGAATAAATGAGCGAAGTATTTCTTTGAGAAGTTCTATATCACGCTTTTCAGTGGGGTTGGTAGCTTTCAACCCGTAAATGTCAACCATGCGCTGGTAAAACAGAAGGTCAATGACCAACGTGTTCAACTCAGACTGCCATTCGCGTGTTTCGCTGTAATTACGCTGCGCCTGTTTTCTATCATTCACCTCCACCGACATGAATCAAATATAGCCATGTTGAATGAAACTAAAATTACAGGAACTTTCCCTTTGCTCCGTTGTAAGCTTTGCTCCGTTGTTTTAGCTTTGCCGCGTGGATAGCTTAACACAAATTGTATTGGGTGCGGCAGTTGCTGAGGCCGCTTTAGGAAAGAAAATTGGCAACAAGGCTTTACTTTGGGGAGGAATTGCTGGAACCATTCCTGACCTAGATGTTATTTACATCCAGTTAATTGGCGGTGGTGCCATTGACGAAATCGTGCTACATCGTGGCATTTCCCACTCAATAACTTTTGCTATTCTGATGGCTCCGCTGCTAGGTTGGGTTGTGAATTGGCTTTATCGAAAAAAGAACGAGGCCAATTTCTTACAATGGACAAGTCTCTTCTTTTGGGCAATTTTCACACATCCACTACTCGACTGTCTAACCACTTACGGAACGCAACTTTTTCTCCCATTTTCGGATTATCGCGTAAGCATTGCCACCGTTTTTGTGGTGGATTTATTCTATACCGTGCCGTTTTTGCTGAGTGTGATTGCGCTTTCGTTTATCAACCGAACAAATGGTTGGCGTAGAAAAATCAATTACTTCGGGTTAACAATCAGTAGTGCGTATCTGCTTGCTGGATTATTAAATAAATACTTGGTAACAGATGTTTTTGAAAAAGACCTTGCCACCGAACCCGAAAAGAAAGAACTGGTTTTTGTGGGAACAACACCTTTGAACATCGCCCTTTGGTATGGCATAGCCGAAACTGATTCTGCATTTCATATAGGCTATCATTCCTTTTTCGATGACTCGAAAGATGTGTCTTGGGTTTCTTTCCAAAAGAACCATGAATTAATTGCTGAGATTGAAGACGAGTATGGTGTTGACCGCCTAAAATGGTTCAGCGACCAGCTTTACGTTGTAACACAGGCTGACCAAAACACACTAAACTTTTACACGCTCAAGTTCGGACGAACCAGTTTCAAGTCCACAAAGCCCGAAGATTCTTTTGCATTTTACATGCAAATTATTCGGGACGAAGACGGTAGCCTGCGATATGAGTCAATCCGAGATACTGAATCATTGGATGTCAAAAAGCAGCTTAATGAGTTGTTTGATAGAGTGATGGGAAGTCCGTTTTACTAGACTTCCAGTGCTCTAAAATGGGGAATGTTCCATCATCCGTTCAAGAAACCCGTCTATCTTAGCACCTTAATGGAACAGCGGGTTATTACAGCAGATGATATTGGATTTTTTCAATATGTGAAACGCATATGGAAGTACAGGTCCCTTATAAGAATTCTGGCCATCCGAGATATAAAGATTAGATATTCTCAAACATTACTTGGGGTCCTTTGGTCGGTACTTCAACCCTTGGTGGCCATCTTTATTTATACTGTTTTTTTTTACTACGTGCTAGAAATCAGTACTGGAGACGTTCCGTATCCGTTATTCGTGCTTCCTGGCATCATTGGTTGGTTTCAATTCACGAACATTGTGAATGGCGGAGGCATGTCTTTGCACAGCAACCCAGACCTTATCAGGAAAATCGAATTCCCAAAAATGGTGCTTCCACTAGCAAAAGTAATGTCAGGAATGTTGGAGGTGGGAATCACGCTGGCGCTGATGTTTCTAATGATGATGCTCTACGGCTTCATTCCCTCTTATAGAGTATTCTTTGTCCCTCTATTTATTGGATTAAACGTGTTCATCGGTCTTTCCATTGGCATTTGGTTGGCCGCACTTACTGTACGTTATCGTGACTTTCATCACATCATTCCGTATCTGATTAGTTTTGGTATTTGGGTAACGCCTGTTTTCTACCCGACCACTATTCTACCACCAGGTGCCGAAAAATACATGTACCTCAATCCTGTTGCTAACGTCATTGCTGGGCTACGTTGGTGTTTAGTTGATGGCGATGCGCTTTCCTACAACCAGTTTTTCAGCTTTATTCCCGTGATGCTACTTCTCATGTCTGGTTACCGGTATTTTTACAAAGTGGAGAAAACAATTGTCGACCATGTGTGATATGGAAGTGGTTCTGAAAGTTGAGGGTCTAAGCAAGACCTATTTTTCCGAGCAACAATCAAACCGGAGCATAAAGGACCTGTTCAGCGATCCTTTCATGAAAAATACCGGAGAAGCTTCGCGGATAGAAGCTCTGAAAGATATTTCGTTTGAACTTAAGAAAGGCGAGTCTTTAGGAATAGTCGGCTCCAACGGTGCCGGAAAAAGTACACTACTCAAAATTCTAAGTGGTGTTACCGCTCCCACATCGGGCAAAGTTACCATCAATGGCCGTGTACTTTCCGTATTGGACATTGGCACTGGATTTCACCCGGATCTTACGGGAAAGGAGAATGTTTATCTAAGTGGGGAGATTCTTGGTATGTCTCGGTCAGAAATTGATGAAAAATATAAAGAAATTGTCGATTTCAGCGGAATAGGCGATTTCGTCAACAGACCGGTTAAACATTATTCTTCTGGGATGTATTTAAGGCTAGCCTTTTCTACAATGATATTTATGGAAGCAGACCTTCTAATACTTGATGAAGCTATTTCTTCTGGAGATGAGGAGTTTAAACGGAAGATGTTAAAACGGACTCAACTACAAAGGAAAAAAGGAATTACTATGATTATAGTAAGCCATAACCTCAGCGAAGTATACAAATTGTGTACTCGCGTCATACTATTAGACGAGGGAGGGATTAAAAACAGCGGGAGTCCTACTGATGTTCTGGGAAGTTATATCGAAGAGGCTGTGACCAAATCGTTGGAAACCAACGAAAAGGCGCGTATTGTTAAGACGCCTGACTCCACTGGCGCCTCAAAAATCACCATCTATGAGCGTTATTGGGCGAGCATAGATGATGCTCCTAAACACTCGACAATATCATTAACTTATGCTAGTGTTTTCTCTGAAAATCGCGGAGTCGGGTTTCCAATTTCAATTGATCAACCTGCGGTACTAATAATTAGGATTCGAAAAGATGGAGACGAACACATTGATTTGGGTATTTCGGTCGCTGATATTAGGTATAATCCAATTTTTGCGTTCTCTTCAATCATAAATAAGGTTTCTAATCAGTTTGCCGCTCCAGGAGAATATGAATTGCGTTTTGAAATCCCTGCTAATATCTTTAATAAAGGCCACTTCATTGTGGGTGTGGTATTCTTTGAAGCAAGTGGTAAAATGACTGTCTTACATGAGGATATCCTTATATTCGAAACTCAGTACCCTCCTTTACAGAAAGACACTGATTTGATGAGACAATTTCCTGGTCCATTAAAATTCAACCTTCCTTGCTCTGTTACCGAAATAAACCAGTCATTATAATTGCAACCATTGTCCAATATAGCCCTTTAGGTTTAGCTATCTTATTCTTGACTGGTCTGGTTTCCTGCCATCAAACAGTGCAGCCAGCGAATGTTGAACCCGTTTTCAACGATTCTTTAATTCACCAATTGAATGGTTTTGAAGGCCTTCCAAAACCATCGTTAAATGGGGTGAATCTGACGGGTTTACGGTAATTGAGAACAGGCCTGATTACACCGCTTCAAAACAGCCCAGACACTGGAGGCCCACTCATCTTCTTTATGGCTTGACATATGAACCGGATTGGTCTAAGGTCAAATTATTTGTACTTGATTCAGTTCAAAATTCGTCACTATTCAGGGAGAATCAATCTCGTGAAAAATTTGGGTCCTATTGGAAATTGTGGGACTAAGACCTTTGCGTAATCGCTGTCTCCAATATAAAGAGTAGGATTTACCATTTTTTCTCTCTCAACCTCTATTCCTTACTCATAGAGGTTTCATGTAATTTATGATAGAAGCTACAAGGCGAGCTTTTACTCGCTTTCCTTCTTTAGTCATATGCTCTTTGTACTGATATGTGATTATTGGCCTGACGAATGGATACCATTGACATATAGCCGAAACCAGAAAACTTGCTGTAGTTTCATGGCTTCAAATGATTTTAGAATGAATAGGGTTCTTGCTCTTACGTTGATGGTATTAACCATTACTGGTTGTAACCATAAAAGTCGTTCGGGCCCGAAAGTACCCGAGGCCGATAGTCCGGAGCTACTCTTTAGGCTCGAACAAGCCCTTACCGAAGCGATTATTCAGGACGGATTCTCTCCTCCTGTTGCATCTCGGATTTATGCTTATTGTAATCTTACTGCGCAAAGTGTGATTTCGCTTTATGATGAAAATGATCTCGGCTACACTCAGAATCTGAATGGTTTCGGACCCTTAAAGAAATTGGACCATTCAGGTACTGATAGAGACCTTGTTCTTGTGTCGGCTTTCAACACCGTTGCTAAAGAACTGGTTTATAGAGATCATATAATAGATAGTCTCTCAGTAGAGATTGTGGCTGAGGGAGAACAACTGTCCGACTTGACAAAGGAACGGTCTATAGCTTTGGCCAATGAGATAAGCGCGCATATACTGGAACGTGCCCATACCGATAGTTATAAGGAAACCAGATTAATGGCCCGATACGATGTAAAGAAAGGAAAGGAAAAATGGGAGCCAACACCACCTGCTTATACAGATGCTTTGGAACCACATTGGGCTATGATAAAACCATTTACACTTGATTCAGCAGGGCAGTTTTTTGTCCCTTTCCGTTTTGAGTACAGTACTGAGAGCACCTCAGAGTTCTATCAGGTAATTGCCAAGGAGGTCTATGATTCGGTATTTGCTGTGAACGATGAATACATTATGATTGCCAAATTTTGGGATTGTAACCCCTTTCTTACCAAGCAGAACGGACATTTGATGTACCATATACGCCAGCTTACCCCCGGTGGCCATTGGATAGGTATAACCGAATCCGTTTGCCGTCAAGGTAAGCTGAGTTTGGCAGAGTCTGTAAGTCTACTGGCAAGGGTTTCTGTGGCCATGGCCGATGGGTTTGTCTGTGCGTGGCATTGCAAGTACAAGACCGATTTTATAAGGCCTGAAACCTACATAAACAGATATATGGATGCAGAGTGGAAACCGATATTGGAGTCTCCCCATTTTCCTGAGTACACAAGTGCCCACAGTGTAGTTTCTGCTGCAGCCGCACATGTGCTTACCCAGCATTTTGGAGAGAATTATGCTTTTACCGACTCTTCTGAAGTGCCTTTCGGTCTTATCCCTAGAGATTTCGATTCCTTCTTTCAGGCTTCTGACGAAGCATCGTTGAGTAGGGTGTTGGGGGGTATTCATTTCCGTCCAGCCATTGAAGTGGGAATGGAGCAGGGAAGGGATGTTGGAGCGCATGCGATACATGTCATGGAGGGGCCTCATTGATTACCTAGGCGTGAGCATGATCGCGCTTTGGTTATTCCTTCCCAATACAATTGATGTTTCTTTTTTACTTGTTACCCCAACGCAGGAACTGACCACGCCTCTCACATCAATTCCAGTCAAATTATCAGGTAGGGTGACGTATTCTCCTGATTCAGACCAATGGAGCACGCAACC
>JBLIGB010000020.1:0-14789 GCA_047636795.1 Bacteroidia bacterium
AAAAAGGAATTACGCTTCACTCATTATATTTTATGACATACTCGAATACTAAGGAGCAAAGTGAATGGAAAGCAATGTCTTCCGCCACTGGCGGGTCATTCAATATCATTGGACTTAAAGAACCTGCTGTTGTTTTAGAAAAATCGTATGATGGCACAATGCTTAGAGAGGCGAACCATATGATAAACTCAACTTACGTTTATTACGGTTCAGAAGGGTTGCAGCGCTACGAAATGCAAGCGGATTTGGACGAAGATGCTGAGCTTCAGGGAGAGAACCAAGTTGAAGCTAGGTCATTCTTCAAAGCTACAACATTGTATCAAGGGCTTAACCCCACCTGGGATTTGGTTGATTTACAAGCCACTGGTGGAGATGTTCTAAAACAGAACACAAAATTCATGGATCCTAATCTGAATGAACTGTCAAATCAGGATTTTGAAATGTATTTGGCTGAGATTAAATACGAAAGGATGGAGTATATATCCATCATTAAAATGCTGAGCACGCAGCGTGAACAATTCTTACGAGAAAAACGGGAGAAATTGGAGAACTACCGATTTGGAAATACGTTTTTTGGAGTTGTAAACCGGACTGTGGTGGAAACAGCAGAAAACCATGGCTACACGCTAGATTACTAATGAATTGGCTCGACATACTTTTGGCCGTTCCCATGGTTTGGGGTTTATATAAGGGGCTTACCAGTGGTCTGATTATGGAGATTTCACGTTTGGTTGCGCTTATTGCTGGCGTATACTTGGCGGTGAGGTTTGCACAAGAATTATCAGAGTATCTCTATCAGAACACTGAGCTTACGAATGAGTTTCTTCCAATCATTTCATTCGCCATCATTTTTGTCGGTGTGGTATTACTAGTTCATTTGTTTGCCAAGGCAATAGAGAAGTTAGCAACAGCAGTTGCACTAGGTTGGGCCAATAAGGCATCTGGAGCACTATTCGGTGTTTTTAGAATGACATTCATACTGAGCATTGTAATTATGATGCTAACGCGGTTCGAACTATTAGACAAGTTCAACCGTGGAGAAACGGCCAAAGCATCATTCCTCTACGCTCCAGTAACGCAAATCGCCCCTTTTATCCTGCCAATTTTGGAGGACATTGATAAGGATTCAATCCTTGATAAGGTTGACCGAAAGGTGAATAAGGCGAAAAATACCCTCAGAGACCTTATCCCCGAATAGCTTTAATACCTGGGAGCTCTGTTCCCTCCATGTATTCGAGAAGCGCACCTCCACCAGTAGAAACGTAGCTCACTTTATCAGCAAGATTAAACTTGTTAATAGCGGCTACTGAATCTCCACCACCAACCAAGGAGAATGCTCCATTTTTGGTTGCTTTTGCGATGGAAAGAGCAACAGATTTTGTTCCATGCTGGAATGATTTCATTTCGAAAACACCCATTGGTCCATTCCAAAGGATTGTTTTGGATGATTGTAAAACCGTATCGTACGTCACTTCTGTTTTCGGACCAATGTCAAGTCCCATCCAACCATCAGGAATGGCGTTTGTATCGCAGGTTTGTTTGTTTGCATTGGTGTCAAACGCATCTCCTGCAATTGTATCTTCTGGTAGATGAATCTTCACACCTTTTAATTCAGCATCGGTAAGTATTTGCTTGGCCGTTTCTAGGTAATCGTCTTCCACTAAAGAATTTCCTACAGTGCCGCCCATTGCCTTGGCAAATGTGTAGCTCATTCCACCACCAATAATGATGTGATCTACAGTGTCGATTAGATTAGTGATGATGGAAAGTTTTGAAGAAACCTTTGCTCCGCCCATAACGGCTGTAACAGGTTTTTGAGAATCATTTAAAACCTTGTCAACACTTTCAATCTCTCTAGCTAAGAGATAGCCAAAAAGCTTGTTTTCTGGAAAGAACTCAGCAACTACGGTTGTAGAAGCATGTGCACGATGCGCAGTACCGAACGCGTCATTCACGTACACATCTCCTAATTGGGCAAGCTGTTCTGCGAAAGCGCGATTACCTGCGGTTTCCTCTTTATGAAATCGTAGGTTTTCCAGTAGAAGGATATCGCCAGAAGCAAGTGCGGCAACAGCATTTTGGGCAACTTCTCCAACACAATCTGAAGCAAATTTTACATCTACGCCAATCAATGACGAAAGATGATTGATTAGATGGTTGAGCGAGAATTTATCTTCTGGGCCGCTCTTTGGCCGTCCCAAATGACTCATTAGGATAACAGTTCCTCCATCATTCAGAATTTTCTGAATGGTTGGTAAAGCGCCACGGATTCGTGTATCATCTGTGATGTTGAAGTCGGGATCTAACGGAACGTTAAAATCAACGCGAATGAGTGCTTTTTTACCAGAGAAGGAAAATGTGTCCATTGTTTGCATGGCGGCAAAAATACTATGCTGATGATGTATTGCGAAATGGGTCTGAATAATGGTTATTGAGACGTATGGAAATGTGCCCTACAAACAATAAAAAAGGCCGTAATGTCTTATCCCTCTCTGGGTTTGGCAGACTGAGAGCGTGAGGGATAGGAGCGGTATCCTTTTCTGAGGAACGAAGAAAAGATATAGCGGATAGCCTGACCGCCAAGCAACTGGTTTCGACTTCGCTCAACCAAGCTGGCATGGCGGGCGCGCCCAAAGCAATACATTTACGCCATGATTTTGGTGACAGGAGGAACGGGACTATTAGGTTCGCATTTACTAATGCGATTGCTGGAAGATGGGGGGCAAATTCGTGCCATTTACAGAACGGAGAAAAAGCGGGACGCGGTAGTGAATATCTTTAGTTATTACCACTCAAACGCTGACGAACTCTGGCAAAAAATTGAATGGGTAGAAGGTGATGTGCTAGATGTGTCTAGTTTGACAGATGCGATGATGGGCGTTACTCAGGTTTATCATTGTGCGGCTGCGGTGACATTCATTCCGAAGGAGGAACCCTACATGCATAAAGTGAATACGGAAGGGACAGCCAACGTGGTAAATGCTTGTTTAAATGTGCCGAATGTTCGTCTTTGCCATGTAAGCTCTGTAGCGGCTATTGGTCGCGATGGTTCTGAAGGAATTATAGGTGAGGAAAATGAGTGGAAGGAGAGCAACCAAAATGCGGCTTACGCGATAAGTAAGCACAACGCTGAGATGGAAGTCTGGCGTGGAATTGTCGAAGGCCTCGATGCATTTATGGTTAATCCTGCGCTGATTATTGGCCCTGGCGATTGGGAGCAAAGCACGGGCGTTCTTTTCAAGAATACATGGAAAGGCTTGCCGTTTTACACCTGTGGCGGTAATTGTTTTGTAGATGCCCGTGATGTGGCTGAGGTGATGGTGCAAATGATGAAATCCGACATTAAGAATGAACGGCTTATTGTGGGAGCGGAAAATCGTTTACACAAAGATGTATTTGGGCGATTAGCCAGAAACATGGGAAAACAACCCCCTAGGTTTGAAGCCAAACGTTGGATGACGGAGATAGTTTGGCGCTTTGAAAAACTCCGCTCTACAATTACGGGTACTAAGCCGTTTATCACAAAGGAGGTGGCGCAACATGCGCTGCAATTAAACAGCTACGACAATTCGAAATTATTGAAACAACTACCCGATTTCTCTTTCAGGGATATAAACGAAACGTTTGCTTTTGTTTGCGATCTATACGTAAAGGATTTAAAGACTACTGATCGGAATTAACCTCACTTTCCATTTCGGAGAGGTTCTCTAGTATTTGATCGTAAATCACATTCATCTGGTTTGTTTGGGTGGAGTAGTAATACAGACTGCTATCGAATTTTTCCTTAGTTACTTCATGTGTCAGGTAAATCGATGCAAAATGATTCTGATACATCTGCTGTGCCGAATCGGGCGGGTAGACCTTCAGGTTTGCAGCGGTTTCCACGATATGCATATCAACCATAATGTTGACCATTTCATCCTTATCAATAAGATATGCGGGCTTTTCTGGCGTTTTCTTCTGCTGGCATGAGAAGAGAAAAAGAGAAAAGGAAAAAAGGAAAAGCGTGAGTTGTCTCATCTATAGAAAATAAAGCGTTGAGCGAGTACAGAATCGTTTAGTTTACCGTTTATAACTTCTAAAAAAGCTTTTCAATTTCATTTCTAAAACTCCGTAAATAGCCTCTTTAAATATACCTCCGCTCATTTTCGATTCGCCAGCTGTGCGATCGGTAAAGATGATAGGCACTTCTTTGATGGTAAATCCATATTTCCATGTAATGAATTTCATCTCTATCTGAAACGCGTAGCCGAAGAACTTGATTTTATCCAATGAAATTGTTTCCAACACATGCCTACGATAGCATTTGAAGCCTGCGGTTGTATCTCTAATCTGCATACCTGTAACGAAGCGGACGTATGCAGAAGCATAGTAGGACATGAGGACACGACCCATAGGCCAATTAACCACATTTACACCGTTAATGTAGCGCGAACCAATGACCAAATCGGCAGGTTCATTAGCTGTTGCATGGTACAAACGCAATAGGTCTTCAGGATTATGTGAAAAATCGCAGTCCATTTCAAAAATAAACTCATAATGCCGTGCCAGCGCCCATTTAAATCCGTGGATGTAGGCTGTTCCCAAACCGAGCTTTCCTAAGCGTTCTTCTAGGAATAACCGCCCTTCGCACTCATCCATCATGCTCTTGATGATTGCTCCCGTTCCGTCTGGCGAGCCATCGTCTATAATGAGCAAATGAAAATTTTTCTCCAATGACATCACCTTTCGGATCATCTGCTGGACGTTCTCCTTCTCGTTATACGTTGGTATGATTACTAAGCTATCTTGCACGATATTATGGTTGGCACGTAAAGGTCTAAATTAATTATGCATCGTGGTTCAAGAAGGTTTAAATATTACCCCATCCAATAGAAGTCTCCTCACCGTTGCGTCAACAGTTTTAGTGTATTCTCTTGAACGATATAGTCTACCTAATGTCAAATCCTGAGGTGTACTTGGAATTGTGCCGGTTTTGTTAAACTTTTCGATAATGCTGATTATCATATTTGTGCCCTCAACCGCTGCCTTGTATTCAATTTCCTCAACTGTTTCTGATCCATCAATTTTAATTTTTTTTTGGAGCACAATACCACCACCATCCAACCTAGACGTTAGCTTATGCATGGTAATTGCGATGGCTTCTAATTCATTATTGAAGATTGGCCATCTAAGCGTATGGGAGCCTCTATAATATGGGGAAAGTCCCCAATGCAGGTTAACCATCGGTACAGTATGATGCAAAAGGTTAGATTTAATAATCCCTGTTCCGAAAACAAAGACAAAATCTGAGTTGATGCTTTTCACTTTTCCCTCTACAGATTCGTCATTGATATCTGAGGTGCTGTAAACTTCAGTTAATGGTTGAACAAACCAAGCAAGGCTTCCGTGACCAAGAAGCTTTTTTTGTGCCCCGTTATGAAAGTGTAAATGGGGGAAAAGACTAGATTTCGAATATTTAACATCTTCTCCCTTGAATACCCGAATAGGCTTTTTTGCGTAATTATGAATAATAACACAGTCCACAATAAACCTCTTGCATAATTCTTCCACAGTTGCACGTTCTGGCAATTGCGGGCCGCACAGTATTGTCAAGCGCGGGCCGGAATCAAACGCTCGTTTATTGCTGAGTTTCAACCCCTGATGTTCAATAACAACTTTGTTTGGAGTTACTCCGTTGCGCAACTTTAGATAGTGCTCAATAGACCCTTTGATGAGCCCTCTTTCACGCCTTGAATACGATTCACGGGAAAGTGCCAATTGAAAAACGGCTTTAGTAATGGCTTTAAGTTTTTGAGTTTTTGAGTTAGCCCCGTTGTATTGGTCAATCGATTTGGCAAGCCCCATTCGACTTTTGGGCAACCTATGAATGTCATAAATCCTTCGCTCATACATTCTAGGGATGTGCATAGGGCTATTTACTGAAGAGGAAATATGATTATTGGTGAACCCGAGAACATAGTGTTTTGAAGATAGGTCTGTTACCTTTTTGTTATAATGACCATTCGGGTACGAAATAGACGATATTTTCACACCGAATTCTTTCTCCAAATATGCTTTACTATCTACAATTTCATGCTCCAGTAATTCTGGACTTACCTGAGTAAGAGGAGAATGTGTAAATCCATGACTGCCAATCCTCCAACCGTCTGTAACGAGTTCCATTACTTGCGTTTTTGATAGAAATCTCATGTCCTCATCAAAACGAGATAATTCGTCTTCGATTGGAAAGGCGGTTTCCAAAAGTTTATTCGTTTCAATCTCCTTGCTCAAACCAGACTCATAGGTTCCGTTTTCGATTACCCGATAAAGGCTGAATCGTTCTTCCCTAATGTCAAGGTTGTATTTTATATCATCCAATTCTAAAATCCGTACCGGGCTGTGTCTAACTAAGTGGCATAGTGATATGTACCAAGGTTTCAATCCTTCACTATAAACCCCTGCAATTAAGAATATTATTGGCTTAATATTTTTTATTCGAATATAGTCCTTCAGATATTCATGAAGTGAAGCATAACCATCATCGAAAGTGATAAGAAATTTACCCACCGCATTGCCCTTTCCGTTTTGAATATCGATATAGTCGGCCTCAGAAATAATGTCAAAGTTTGTGTCTAAGTAATCGATATACCGAATAGCATCATCAATAGAACAATTCCAAGTGTGGAATGGGTCTCCCTGATTAATAATGGGCAATACGGAATGAAAATTTAAAACCTTCGGCCAACTAGATTCCGTGCAATAGTATGTAAGCATATCGTTCAATTTGAATTCAGTTTATTTGTTCCAAACATACGCTTTACCAAAACCACGAATTTGGATTTAATACTGAAATTATTGGAATCTTTAAAGCAAAAAAACAATGTTGAAATAAGCAAGCTTCTCAATGATTCTTGCGTACTGACTGCTCTCCATTTCCGATGATTTAAGGTCATCAGGTAGTCTACAGCAAATACAGGTATGATGAAGGTTCCAATTTCCTTGTCTTTTTTAATCCTTTAAAAAACATCAATCTGCTGCTGATAAAAATCAACTTGATTTCGCATGTTTTTTGTGTTCCTTGAATAAACTCTGAGACATGTATTATAAAAAAAACAAATCACCTAACGCTGATTCAATTACCACATTTCGAGCAAAGCTTCGTCCTCTATTTTCCTGTTTGATGCAAACGATTTTGGGCTGCTGCTCCATCAATCGAGTAATCAACTCCTCCGTTTAGTCCGTAGAGCCATCGTCTATAATGAGCAAATGAAACCTTTTATCTGATAACATAGATTATCGGGTCATCAGCTGGGTATTTTATTTATCATTTCACCTTGGTATTATTACTAAGCCGTGCTGCATAATGTTTAAATTCCATGCAAAAGCAAACCCTTTCCTACAGCAAGTGTCAACTTGATTTGATAAGAGACTCGAAAATAATCGCGACCTCTTCTGCGCGATGATGCCACTGATACTGTTTTCCAAGATTAAGTGATCTGCTTTTCAGCTGCCGTGCCATTTCTGGTTGGCTTTTTAAGCGTATAATTTCATTGACAAATTCTGAAGTTGTTTCTGCCAATAAATAATCGGAGCCAGAAATTGCATCATCAAAACCACGCATTCCTTCACTGGTACTTACCAAAGCCTGACCCAAGGCCAGAAAATCACAAACCTTATTCCGGACTCCCCCACAAACAGCGTTATTCGGATAGCTAGCTAAGCAGATATTTGAACGCAGCACTTCCCTCTCCAAATCTTCAACAAACCCTGTATAGTGAACATTATGGCTTTTCGGTTTTGGTTTTTTTCCACCACCAATAACTACAAATGTGATCTCTGGGTCAACTAACTCAGTTTGAGCAGCAATATCAAGCAGCATTTCTAAAGCCATATCATTACTTGGAAAGCCATCAATTGGAAGAACAGAAGTGCAAATGAACGTGGTATTTGTTAGAGATACTGGATGTTTTATTGGAACTATCTGGGTTGCGTTCTTGACAATAGAAATGCGCTCATCTTCTACCCCGTAATAGTTTGAAAGAATTTTCTTAGTCTCTCTCGAAACAGTAATGACATGATCGGTTTCGCTAACCGCATTCCGCTCCCTGTCAAAAGTGACTTCATACTTGTCTCCAGGAGCACCAAAACGAACCTGCTCAAAATAAACTGAAGTATGTGAATCGTAAACCCTTAGCGTTTTTGGCAATGCTCTAGAAAGACGGGCCCAATTCCAATTATTAAGCTGATGGACATAAATAACATCCGGTCTGAATAGTCTCACCCGAATAAGGAACCATAACGAGTTTAACGCTGTGTCAAGAAAAATGAAACCTGTGCTCAATGAATCTCTGCGAAAAAACGCTACTGACCCATTTTCACGACCTGATTTCTCGCAGACATGCAATATTTTGTGCCCCAATTCCGCAAGGCCATTTCCAATAAAGTAAGGACGGGTGCTTTCACCGTATCCACTTTCCTTAATATTTGAGATAATCAGAATTCTCAAAGCTTATTCGTTATAGATTACTTGCAACAAAGTCTGGCCAACCGCATCTAACGTTTCTAGATTGATAGCATCCATATTGTCAAAATGTGTGTGCCAATGTTTCCAAAATGGACCAATGCCATTCGGATCATACTGTATGATATCCATACTCGGAATACCAGTTATTTCATTGATATAAGCATGGTCATCTTGAATATGAAGTGTTCGATTATATTTGAAATAGTCCTGATAACCCAATTTGGTTCCAATGTCCCAAACCTTTCGCACAACGGGTTCAGCGTATTTCATGGAGTTTCCTTCCAAGGTAAATTTGGCGTTATCTGCTCCTACCATGTCCAGCAGTATCGCATATTCAGCAGTATATCCATCCAAGTGCTCTGCCCAATATCTTGTTCCCAAACAACCAAAGTGCTCTGTCTGGTTTGGGTTAATATCATAGGCTGGGCGGTCTTGATCCTCAAGATCAAACAAGATAATATCTACTCCAACTGAAAGAGAATCTCGGCCAATTACTCTGGCAATTTCAAGAAGGGCCCCTACTCCACTAGCGCCATCGTTGGCGCCATCTGCTGGAAGAGTTGGAAGTGAATCACTTCTATCAGCCCAAGCCCGCGTGTCCCAATTACTAGCTAGCAAAATTCGTTTCTCAAGGTTAGGGGAAAAGGACGCGATAATGTTTCGCATTGGGAGCATTGTGCCATCATAGCCTACAACGCTGTCTTTTTGCTCTGTAACCGTGGCTCCAAGCCGTACTAAAGTACTTACAAGGTAATCTCCGCATAGGTTATGCGCTTCCGAGTTCGGAATTCTAGGGCCAAAATCAACCTGGTGCTTTACAAAACCATATGCTGAATCTGCATTGAATTCAGGAGCCGCTTTTAAGACTAGGTTTGAATTTCGATTTGTGTCACAACCCAATAGGAGCAAAACTACAATACTTACCACAAGCAGACTACGCATCAACCTGCCAATCTGCACCATCTTTTCCGTCCATAATTGTTACACCAATTGCTTTCAGCTTATCACGAATGGCATCGGCTGTACCGTAATCTTTATTTTGCTTAGCCATGGTTCGTAACTCAAGAAGAACATCCATCACATCATCCAATACCTCTGCATTTTGACCACCTGCAGATTCGCTCCCAAGACCAAGAATATCTTCAAAATATGCTGCAAAAAGATTTGTAATCTCCTCAAACTGGGCCTTGCTTGGAATTCGCTTTTCCTGAACGTTCTTCAAGCCGTTGATGTATGATGCCATATCAAACAGGGTGGCAATGGTCAAAGCCGTATTCATATCATCATTCATCGCAGCAGTACATTCATCTGACCATTTGGTGACGAGCGATGCAACTTCTTCACTTTCCTGTTTCCAATCAATCAATAAACTTCTGGCACTTGTTAGTGCCGTTTTTAGTTTAGAATATCCCTTTTGTGCTGCAATCAACGGTTCGTTTCCGAAATCGAGCGTACTTCTGTAATGCGCCTGAAGAATAAAGAAACGGATGCTTAATGGATCGTACGGTTGATGTAGCAACTCATTGTCTCCCGAAAAGAACTCGTGTAGCATAATGGTGTTGCCCAACGATTTGGCCATTTTCTGCCCGTTTAGGGTAATCATATTATTGTGCAACCAATAGCGGACGGGTTCTTTACCATTGGCCCCTACAGACTGAGCAATTTCACATTCATGATGAGGGAACAAAAGATCCAATCCACCACCGTGAATATCAAACGAATTGCCGAGGTACTTGCTGCTCATTACCGAGCATTCAATATGCCATCCCGGAAAACCATCGCTCCATGGCGAAGGCCACCTCATAATATGTTCGGATGAAGCCTTTTTCCAAAGAGCAAAATCCAACGGACTGCGCTTTTCATTTTGCCGCTCCAAGTCGCGACTGTTTGATTGAAGATCTTCAATCTTTCTTCCAGAGAGCTTTCCGTAATGATGCGATGCTGCATATTTCTCTACATCAAAATACACAGATCCTTCAGAAATGTATGCAAACCCGTTATCCAGAATCTTTTCTGTCATAGCGATTTGCTCAATGATATGACCTGAAGCTTGTGGCTCAATAGACGGGCGATTATTGTTCAACGCATCCATATTGCGGTGGTAGCGGTCTTTATAGTACTGCACCACCTCCATAGGCTCTAGCTGCTCCAAACGCGCTTTCTTAGCGATTTTATCTTCTCCGTGATCCGCGTCATTTTCTAAGTGCCCCACATCGGTAATGTTGCGCACATAACGCACCTTGTAGCCAAGGTGTTTAAGGTATCGGAAAACGATATCGAACGTTATAGCCGAGCGAGCATGACCTAAATGAGCATCGCCATAAACCGTAGGGCCGCAAACGTACATTCCCACAAACGGTGGGTTTGCAGGAATGAATGCCTCTTTTTTTCTAGTAATCGTATTGTAAAAGTGCAGATTGCTGCTCATTCTTATCATCGCATGAGGGACAAAGATAGCCTTACCCTATTACTGAACGCCTTCCGCTCCCTTTCTTTTTCCGTCTTCATAAACGATGGTTTTAACTACTTGACCATTCTCGTAAACATAAACCTTACCGTCAATTAGCCGCTTATCCTTGAAAGTGCCTTCTTTAGAAACGGTTCCGTCCGGGTTCATGAGCTTATTATACCCATCAATAAATTCACCACGCCCTATTTCCTTAGTCGCTGATTTACCTGAATACTTATTTACATTTTCGTCAAATTCTTTTCCTGCAGCCAAGCTCACTGTTTTCTCCGGAATCACGTTTCCGTCATCGAAGAAACGTTTGGCTTTTATAGAACCATCTGCATAGTATTCTACCAATTCTCCTGCCTCCTTTCCTCCTTTCCAACCTCCTAGATACTGAAGCACTCCGTTCTCATGGAAGTATTTCTGCTGACCCTCTCGCTTTCCAGAAGCGTTGTAGTCCCAGTCATACTTCATAGATCCATTTTCATAGTAATATTTATACTGGCCTTGCCATTTGTTCAATTTCCAAACACCTTCTTCCTGTAATTGTCCAGAGCGATAGTAGATTTTAGCATAACCATTGGCAATGCTGTTGGCAAAGGTTAACTCGTGTTTCTGATTGCCGTTAGGATAGTACTTCGTCCAAACTCCGGTTTTTTTGTTGTTGAGATATTCGCCTTCTTCAACCAACTGATCGGAATCGTATCCTTTGTATTTCCCATCGCTATTGACAACCTTCCACCAACCTTGCTTCTGATTACTTGTGTCTCTAATATTCAGAGAATCTCCAAAAGCAATTTCAGAAGACTGAGCTGAGGTTGCCAGGAAAGCAGTTACTACAAAAACGTATGTTAAAATGCCTCTTATTTTCATGTCTTTGTATACGTTTGCTGTTTTATACTGTCTAACTCGGTTTTTTGTTCCATATCGTTAATCTAATTTTATTTTAAGGCTTGTTTTCGACATGAAATCTGCAGCTAAATTAATTATCGGAGTCACCCTCAAACACATTCTAAACATAGATTTGTAATTTTGTGGCGTATGGAGAAATGGACTATTGAAGCATCTGACCGAAGCCCGAGTGTTGTGCTAGACCGACAACAGTCTATTGTCAAGATTGATGGTCGGTCTTACCCTGAAGAAGGGATGGACTTTTTTGACCCTATCATTCTTAGAGTGAAGCGTCTTCTAGAAACGGAGATGCCGATACGTATTATCCATCTACGGTTAGAATACTATAATTCTGCAACTAGCAAAGCTATTGCCGCACTCCTAAACACATTGGTAAAAGCCAAAGCAATGGGGCACGAGGTGAAAATTATTTGGGAATATGAGGAGGACGATGACGGAATTCAGGAAGACATCGACATGTTTGTAGAAAGCTTCGACCTACCGTTCGATATCCGCTACACCGAATTTATTTAGCCATTTCCGAAAGGTGATGAAGCATGTCAGAGGTCATTGTCTCCAAGGTAAATTCGTGTTTCCATCCCCAGTCTAATGCCGCAATCGAATCATCTACAGAACTCGGCCATCCATCAGCAATTTCTTGTCTGAAATCTGGATTGTAGGTTATTGAAAAGTCTGGAATATGTTTTCTAATCTCCATTGCCAGCTCTTCTGGCGTGAAGCTGAAAGCTGAAAGATTATAGCCGGATCGGATCTTAATTTGCTCTTCTGGGGCTTCCATCAGGTTAATTGTTGCCCGAATAGCATCAGGCATATACATCATTGGCAAACGGGTATTCTTGCTAAGAAAACACTCGTACGGTAGACCGGAAACCGCTTTGTGAAATATATCGACCGCATAATCTGTTGTTCCTCCCCCCGGGTTGCCCTTATTCCCGATAAGCCCCGGATATCGTAAGCTTCTGACATCAACACCGTACCTCTTATTATAATAATCACACCATCTTTCACCAGCCAATTTGCTGATTCCATAAACTGTTGATGGTTCGGTTATGGTAGATTGAGGCGTGTTCAATTTTAGAGTGTTAGGGCCAAATACTGCAATCGAGCTTGGCCAATAAACTTTATCAATCAGACCTTCCTTGGCTAATTCCAAAACATAGAAGAGGCCATAAATATTTAAATTCCAAGCTGGCATAACTTTTTGCTCAGCCATAGCGGAGAGCAAAGCAGCAAGCAAATAAACCTGGCCAATGTTGTACTGAACTACTAGTTGGTGCAGGCGATCTCTATCCATTACGTCCAACAACTCAAACGGACCGCTTTCTTTTACTTCGTTGGAGGCTGTTTTAAGATCAGCTGCCAACACATTCTGATTGCCATATTGTTCGCGCAAAGCCATCACCAATTCGGTTCCTAGCTGTCCCGAAGCTCCAATAACTAATACGCCTGTTTTTGATGCCATAAACTAACCCTTTGAGATGGGCAAATGTATCGTTTTTGGCCACTAAAAACAGAACTATTGATGTTTCAATTTCGTTGGGAGACGTGCCTATATTTGAGAAAAATACATTACATGATGAATGCTTCTAAATTTGATTCTAATCGTGCACCTGAACCAGTTGGACTTTATCCGCATGCGCGGCAGGTTGGCGAACTTTTGTTTTTATCCGGTGTAGGTCCGCGAGAGCGTGATACGAAGAAAATACCTGGAGTTGATTTGAATGAATCAGGAGAAATAGTTTCCTATGACATTGAAAAACAATGTCATTCTGTTTTCAATAATGTGAAGATGATTTTGGAAGACGCTGGGTCTAGCTGGGATAAGATTGTGGATGTGACTATTTTTCTCACCAATATGAAAGACGATTTCAAAACTTACAATAAAGTTTACGCAGAGTATTTTAAGGATAGCCTACCTTGTAGAACCACCGTGGAAATCAACTGCCTTCCCACACCAATAGCAATTGAGTTAAAGGTTATTGCAACTATTTAGATTAAAAACCCAAACAGATTCCAACAAAAAAAGTCCCGCCAAATGGCAGGACTTTTTTTTATTTCGCTTCAACAACCGACTTTTATCTCAACGATAGAGATGCTGTTCCAATCAATGTTTTATCCACATAAATTTCAACTGTGTTTTTTCCAGATTGGAATTTGGTTGTAGGTGCTGGATAGAAAACGCAAACATCTTGCTGCGTACCATCATAATTCACGTCCTTAGAAAGGCTGTAAGTCATAGAACCGCCTTCAAACTCGAACTCCTCTCCACGACCCTTGGTCATAACTTTTCCGTCTGAACCAACAATTCTCATGTAGATTGTTTTTTCGCCTTTAGCAGTAATTGGGTTCTCACTTATCGTAAAGCATACACGCAATTTTTCAACCCTGTTCGACCTTGTGTTAACCCTATCCTTCTTTCCTCTTACACCTTCAACCGCAATTTTGTAAGCAGTAAGCACAGAGCCCATCGCTACCTTATTGGCTAGGTTCATGTTTTCACTTGTAAGATCTTGGTTTAGTCCAGTTTGCCTGGAGAACTCACCTTCCAAACTTCCGTACTGACCTTGAAGAGAGTCATGAGCTGCAAAAAGACTGTCAAACTTAGCCTCCATAGTTTCATACTTGCCATTCATTGCTTTCAATTGCGCTCTGTACCAAGCTAATTTTCCAGCATCGCCTTTGTATTTCTCTACATCCGCTTTAAGAGCCATAATTTCATCACGCTGTGCTTGTAGCTCTTCCGAAAGCTGACCGTTTTCTTCTTCTAAGCCAGAATACTTTCCGAGTAGATCGTCCAACTCTGCGGTCAATCCATCCTTCTCAGCGGTAAGTTGTACCTTTTCAGCAGCTAGCTGGTCATTGGCGGCTTTTTGTTCAAACAATTGCCAGCCTAAAACACCAGATAAAAGCAATAGAATA
>JBLIGB010000021.1:0-14734 GCA_047636795.1 Bacteroidia bacterium
GCGTTCCTGTAAGTTGAATTCCATCTCCGGAATCTCCTGCAAACAGAATCGTTGTACCGTTAGTCTTTTCTAATGTAGCGGACATACTTTCTTTTGTGACCAGCAACGGTAATTGCCGTGGTTGGTAAAACCTTAATCGTTGTAAGAAGACCTACCAGGTTTTGAACACCTTCTAGGTCAGTTTCATCATTTATGAGGTAATAGCTTCAATAGATTTTATTTGAGGAACGGAACACTTAACGGCTTCTTCAATACCAGATTTTAAGGTCATTTCGCTCATGTTACAGTTCTTGCACGAACCTAGTAGCCTCAATTGAACAACCATGTCATCGGTGATGTTCACCAATTCCATGTCGCCACCATCGGCAGCAAGAAACGGACGCATGGTTTCTAAGGCTTCTTCCACTTTATCTCTTAAATCGTTGTCCATCGCGTTTTATTATTTCGTGGTAATCTCCACTCGTTTGGTAGCTTCTTGCTGAGTATTTCTTTTTTCAACTTCTTGGTGAACGGCAGAAGCAAGGTCTTTGAAAACCTTAGCAACTGGAGTGGTGTCCTGAAGTAAAGCTGGTCTTCCAACATCTCCCGATTCGCGAACTGATTGTACCAACGGAATTTGCCCGAGTAAAGGCACATTAATTTGCTCCGCCAATCCTTTTACACCATCTTTTCCGAATATGTAGTACTTGTTGTCTGGTAATTCGGCAGGGGTGAACCAAGCCATATTTTCAATCAGTCCAATTACGGGTACATTGATGCTATCGAGACGGAACATAGCAACACCTTTTCGGGCATCGGTAAGTGCCACTTCTTGTGGCGTACTAACCACAACTGCACCTGTAACAGGTACGGCTTGCACAATAGTCAAGTGAACATCGCCCGTTCCTGGAGGAAGGTCGAGTAAGAGGTAGTCTAGTTCATCCCACCAAACATCGCCAAACATTTGCTTGAGTGCTTTAGTCGCCATGGGTCCACGCCATACAATAGCTTGCGTTGGATCGGAGAAGAACCCGATACTCATCACTTTTACGCCATAACTTTCTACTGGAAGCATGTATTGCTTGCCTTCGATAATCTTGATTTGTGGCTTCTCACTAACGATGTCGAACATCAACGGCATACTTGGTCCGTATATATCGGCATCTATTAAACCAACCTTAAAACCTTGCTTCGCGAGACCAACAGCTAGGTTAGCTGTGATTGTGCTTTTGCCAACACCACCTTTACCCGAAGCAACAGCAATAATATTCTTTACCTTACTCAAAGTGGGAGGTCCTTGAGGTCCTTGCTGAACAGGTTTTGCTGCAATGCTAACGCGCACTTTAACCTCGCCATATTCTTCCGTTAAAACCGAAAGAATTTCACCTTCAAGTTTCTTCCTAATGTTGAGTGCAGGACTCTTTATCTCTAGGTCGATATCAATCTCTTTCCCGAAAACTTGGACATTCTTTAATTCACCACTTTCTACAATGCTCACATTGCCTGCTGGCGACTTTATCTTTTTGAGCGTTTCCGCTACGGTTTGCTTATTTAGATTCATTCTATGCAAAGGTAATGATTGGGTTAATGCGAAGGAGGAATGAGGTGATGAAGATTTGACGGTATTAAGTGATGCGGAAATGAAGCTGCAAAGTGATGCGGATGAGAAGGGTGGAGTGTCTAATTGTGGATAGTTAGCTACAGTTTCGGGTTTGTGTCTGCCTGAAAGGAGGAAATGAGTAGTTGTTTGGGGGTAGTCAGTTGCTGAATAGGGAAAGCTATTCTGCAAAAGGAGAAAATGAGACTGCATTTAGGAGAATGAACTGCCCGAGCTGGGTTAAGTAGACAACGGGAATAGGGTAGAGGTTGACGGTTATCGTGTAAAGATTGCTGTTGCGGGCACTTAATGGGTTTTGTGCTCGTTATCTGTTGTACTTAACCTATTATGTTATGATACGATTAGATGTAAACCGATTATTGAAAATGCGTGGAGCCAAAAGCGGAAATATGTGGCTGGTAAAGCGTGGATTGACCTACAGGGAGGCTTCTCGGCTTACAAGTGGAGCAGCGAAAACGCTGCACATGAAACTGTTGAAAAAGCTTTGTAAAGCGTTTGAATGCACCCCGAATGAGTTGTTTGCTTATGAAACCGAAGGAGAACAGTCTTTGCCTTACCTGAATCCATTAAGTAGAACAGAGGATGTGTTAAGTCCGCAGGAAATGCTGCAAAATTTGCCGCAGGCGGAGGTGGAACGGCTGATGAAAGAGTTGTTGGAGGCGAAGAAGAGGAGGGGGTGACAAAAGGGCATGGGTTACAGTTGCGCGCCAACTGGATAATGAAATTAGTTTAGTAATCATGAGTTTTGGTCCAGGAGGAGACTCTGAAAGCTAATTCAAAAAACTGAAAAGTTTACCGCCTGAACCCGTATTATTGTTAGCTAAACCCGTGCATTATGAAGTATTTGACTTTACTCTCTACCCTATTATCACTTTTTGCTTTTTCCTTTTTATCATATGGACAGTTGAAAGAAGTTCCTCTGGTGGAACGAATGACTATAGCCCATACTATTATTGAAGGAAAGGTCATTTCACAACAATCGTTTTGGGACGACAACCATCACAACATTTACACTGCGAATAAGATTAAAATTTACAAGATTTTCAAAGGCAATACGCTAATGGAAGAATTGGAAATTATTACGGTTGGTGGAGTTGTGGGAATGGACAAAGAAAGTGTAAGTCCAAGTCTCCAATTTGAAATAGGGCAAATTGGAATATTTCTGCTGAAAGACAACAATGTTGCTGTTTCCAATACTTTATTTCGCACAACGTATCAGATGATGCCTGCAGCAGGACCACAAGGTTTTGTTCGCTACGATTTAAAAGAAGGGACAGCGCATGAACCTTTTCATGAATACACCACCATTACCACAAGACTATACAACACCATTACAGGTTATACGCAAAATGCATTTACTGTAATTGACCGATTTGATGTTGATGAAGAAATTATGTTGCAGAACACCAGCCAAAGAGGTGGCATTTTTATTACCAGTATTTCACCAACAATAATCACAGCAGGGACCTTCTCTGTTTTAACCATTAACGGGTCTGGTTTTGGAGCTACTCAGGGAAGCGGAGTAGTTCAGTTTTCCAATGCAGACGATGGTGGTGCAACCAACATATCACCGCTTGCAACAGAATACATCAGTTGGAGTGATGTCCAAATTCAGGTTAATGTTACTCAAGATGCCGGTACAGGAACTGTAAAAGTTAGACAAGGATCTACTGCAATCAGTGGACAAACACTAACCGTTTCTTATGCAGAACTAAATGCAAATTTCGATTCAGGAACGGGTACGGAAGCATTTCCAACCCAACACGTAGACAGAAATGGGAACGGAGGATATATTTGGCAAATGCATACCGATTTCGATGCCAATGCTTCCGCCAATGCTTCTTTTGTTAGAGCAATGGATTCTTGGAGTTGTGGTGGGTCAGGTGAAACGGGTATATACTGGGAGATTGGAGCAACTACAACAACCGATATAGTTGCTAACGATAATGTCAATATTATTCGTCATGACAATGGAAGTGAATTATCCAGTGGTATACTTGGAAGATGTACTTCTCGTTGGTCAGGTTGCAGTAATGGTTCAAGTTTAGAATGGTATGTAGAAGAACTTGATATTGTATTTGATGATGGCACCAACTGGCAATATGGTCCTGCTGCACCAGGTCCTACCGAATACGATTTTGAAACTACTGCCATTCATGAATTAGGTCATGGACATCAATTAGGTCATGTAATATTACCCAGTGCAATTATGCATTTTTCAGTTAGCAATGGAATACAAAATAGAACCCTGGATGCAAACATGGTTACTGGAGGCAACGATGTGATGAGCAGAAGTACAGCGCAAATACGTTGTAGTCAAGACCTAATGACAACTTGTACGTTTCCAGACACGTGGGATGGTAGTACATCAACGGACTGGAACGTATCGAGTAATTGGAGTGCTGATCAGGTACCGATAGGTAGCGATAACGTGACCATACCTTCTGAACCTGCCAACCAGCCCCATGTAACGTTAGGGCCAGGATCTCCCGCAGTTTGTAATGACATTACTATTGATGCCGGAGCTACTCTAATAGTAGATGCTGGTAAAGCTTTAACTGCAAGTGGAGCAATTGCCAATGCAGGAACCATCCTAGTAAAAGCAGATGTAACAGGTATCGGTTCGCTTATCACGCAAGGAACTGTCACAGGTGCAGGGGCTTTTCAAATGGAGCAATACCTGACAGGTGCAGGAGGAGCCACACCAAACGGATTGTTCTATTACGTAAGCAATCCTGCCGTAGGAGCAACAGCCGTTTCCTATAATATTGCCAGTGGCAATAAACTTTGGAGCGCTGATGAAACCGCCCAGAACTACCCGCAGATAACCAATGGAGCAACGGTGTTAAAGCCAACGCAAGGTTATGTGGTCAGAATGGGAGCATCAGGAAGTATTACACTCAATGGCACCTCTTTCAATACGGGTAACCAGAGTGCTACTGGACTTACCCGAACAGATACAAACGAACTCAACAGAGGTTACAATCTTGCAGGCAATCCGTACCCAAGTACAGTTAGTTGGGATGATGCCACCAAAACCAACTTGGAAACCAGTATGTACTACCGAACCAATCAAGGAAGCAGCATGCTGTATGATACCTACAACGCTGTAGGAAGTGTTGGAACGAATAATAACCTTGGAGGTGCAGTTACTGGAGATATTCCACCAACTCAAGCCTTCTGGGTACGAGTTGATGCTGATGAAAATACGGGTTCGGTTACGTTCGAGAATGCAGATAGAACTCACGGCACACAGGCTGGTATTTACAAAGTTGCTGCCGAAGAAGGAATGATTAGAATGGCGCTATCTGATGGCAATGTGAGTGACGAACAAATTGTAATGTTCAATCCATCAGCGCAAAGCGATTATGAGGATTTTGATTCTCAGAAGTTCTGGTCAAGCAACGTACCTCAATTGTACAGCAACCTTGCAGAAGACACATTGACGATAAACGGACTAAATAATCCAACAGAAACTCCGACTGTTGATTTAGGAATGAAGGTGCCTGTACAAGGAGAATACACGCTTAATGCTACGAGCATCACCCTCACCGAAACGCCCGTTCATTTAGAAGACAGGATACTCGGATTATTTCAAGACCTGAATGTAAACCCAGTTTATGCTTTTAGTTCAGATGCGGGGAATATCGGAGACCGCTTTGTACTTCATTTCTCTACCATCACAGGTATGAGCGAAGCAGAAAACAACATCAATGTGTTCTCAATCGAAAATATGGTTCATGTAAACCTGAGCAATGCTGAAACAGGAACAATTACTGTTCTTGATATGAGCGGAAGAATGGTTCACAACCAAGCCATCAACTCAGATAGAATGGTTATCGACCTAAAAACAGCAGCAGGAATTTATGTTGTTCAGGTAGAGACATCAGCACAAACCATCACTAAGAAAATAAGCATCCAATAATCTCATAACCATTACAAAGACAGAGAAAAAGACGTACGCTAAACTAAGCGTAACCAAGGTTAAAATCGATAATGAGATTAGCATGGTTATGATGAGTTTTGGCCCAGGTGGAGACCCAGAAAGCTCATTCAAAAAACTTAATCCGCTTAGGTGGTGGAGGTAATTACTCCACCAAATTTGATTTAGAAAAAAGGCATCCATTAGGATGCCTTTCTCTATTGTCAGGTTTAGAGCGTTTAATTCTATTCCTTCATTTGTAGGTAACACTGACGGTCCCAAAAAACTATTTAGTTTGGTGCGATTCTAAGGTGTTTTGAACCCAAAGCATGTAAGGCAAGTGTTCCGTTGTAGAAGCGTTCAAGGTGTTTTTTGAAATTGGTTCCATTTTACCTTTAAATTGCTCTAACCATTTTATCGTTTCCATTTTTGTAGGTGCAAGTTGTAATGAATTAAAATGACCCAATACTGTTTTTTCAATAGGGTTGTAAAGCTTCCTCTTTTTGAGGTAGTAAATGGAATTCTTAACCGCGCTTGGAAAAAGCTTGAAATCGCCTTGAGAGATTAGGCTCATGGCAAACAAAATTTTTGCTTGGCCCCACCTATATGGATGGACTTCAGAATCTATCTCCATAAAAAGTCGATTAAGCAGCCAATTACATTCCTCTGGTTTACCCAACAGTAGACCGCAACATGCTATTTGAAACGTTGCCGTGATGAGATGATTGGCAGTAAGAGACTGGTTTACCACAGGCCATTCAGAAATGTATTTGTCCAGAAACTCTTCGCTCTGTCCTTTTCTACTCTTTCCGTTACGAACCAAAAAATAATGTGCACCAGAAATGTGCCAATACAGATAGCGTTTCAACAACTCATCCATCCTGACTGTGTTAACAGGCAACTCTAGATACCACTTTGATTGGAGTCTATCTAAGCAAGCGGTAATACTGACGGAATCTCCTCGAGAAATAAGTGCCTGTGCGTGGCAACTTAGAGCGGTAATGTATTCGTTCGGTTCTATATGCGGTTGCTCCTCTAGTAAGGCCATCCAGTTAGAAGTAATCCCGACTGTAGTTTCAAAGTCGCGAAGTCTTGAATGCAATAGAGTGAGCAAATTAAACCGCTGAAACTGCATTTCAGAATCGTTGTGGTTTTGAACCAATAAGGGGTTTTGTATTAATGTCCTAGTCTCTTCTTTGTCTTTTTCTGTAAGGTCGTAATGGCGCCTATCATAAGCATCATAAACCGCAAAACTCAATTGTTCCATGCTAGAAGTGAGTGTCATCTTTTGAGCGCAGTTGTTCATTCCCTCAAGATGTTTTGTGGCCACATCTTGCATTTCTGTTGTAGCCACATTAGGCTCGCTGGATACCGTTAACATTAAACCGTGCGCATACCACTCAATATTTGGCAAAGACATTTTCTGACTTTGTTCAATCGTTTTCTTTAAGGCATTAGAAGCCAACTCATAAAGACCTCTGTCTATTAACACTACAGAATCTAATAGGCTGTTTATTGGCTTTAAATGCGCTTGGTCTGCCTTCATTTCCCTTAGCGCTTTCATTAACACCTTTTCTAGGTACTTCTTTTCATTAGCAAGACTGGCCTTTTTCTTACCAAGCTTCTTACTTAAAGCGCTTGCATCATATCGTTCAACAGTAAGTAGTTCTTCATATAATTTCAGGTATTCTTTGTCTTCGGTTTCGGCTTTGGCAATTTGCAGGAAAGACCGCTTTTCTGCTACAGACAGCGACTTAATTAGGGCGATTATATAGTCTTGTTTACGCATTTAAAGCCTCTTTTTGGGACCAATTTTTCAGTTTGCAATTCATATTTCTGGCTAAAGTTTGTTTTATGTATCGTTAAAATTATGGAATAGTTTTGCTTTGAAGCGGAACACAAATATTTATCCGCATTTAAACCTTATTAATATAAATGGATACAATTAAGCGTTTATGGTTTGCTCTCTTCATTCTAACAATCACAGCTTCGAACTCGATTGCTGGAGGAGTGGTATACAACACAAATGATTCTGGCTTTGGCTCCTTGAGGGAGGCTTGCGCAACAGGAGGAATGGTTTCCTTTTCTGCGGCATTAGTTGTCGGTGGTAGTGTTACAATTACACTTAACTCGGAAATCGTCATAAGCGGAGATGTAACCATTAACGGTATCATGAATGCTATAGACACGGTTTACGTTTCAGGAAATAATTCAAGCCGGATTTTCAGGATTTCGGGAAGTAATACAAGTACTTCAGTTTCTTACCTGAATAATTTGGCCATGATTGACGGAAATGCTGGAACATCATACGGTGGTGCAGTAAGTAATTCTGGCTGCGATTTAAGGCTGGAGAATTGTATGGTTCGCACTAGTACGGCAAGATGGGGGGGCGCAATAAATCAATATGGAGGGGGGTCTTGGAATTTTGATTTAACCGTAAACAATTCTAGTTTTTATGACAATACAGCCACGAGTTATGGTGGTGCTTTGCATTGCAGTTCTAGCAACGCTTATGCTGAATCAAAGATTACAGTCAATAGTTCATCATTGTATGGTAATAATGCTAACTCTGGAGGAAGCGCAGTTTATTGCAGTTCTAGCGTTAGTAGTGCAAATTTTCCTGGTTCAGTTTCTTGCCGTATCAACATAAACCAAAGTACAATTTGCAATAATCTTGGGCTCAACGCTATTGATACTTATTGTGCTTATTCAAACAATTCAAGTTCAAGTGCGCATTCCAAAATCTACGTGTATAACTCAACAATATTTGACAATAATGGATACGGTATCGCTATCTATGGCGAATCATCTTCATACATTTATTTGAAGAGTAGTATAGTTGCTGAGAATGGAATAGATCACTACAACATCATCTCTTATGGGAACAACATCTTTTCTCAATCAACGGTTACGGGAAGCTCTGGCGCGGACCAAACGGGTGTAAACTCAACAGTACTTGGTTTAGGTGCTCTAGCTTATTATGGTGGAAGCACCAAAACTAGAGTTCCCATGATTGGTTCGGTTGCAATAAACAATGGAAGTCCATCTGATGTAGTTGATGCACAGAACGCACCAATTATAGGGGTGCGAGATGTAGGTTCTGCAGAACAAACATCAACTTTTGGAACAGACATACAAACGGCCTGCGATTCATATACTTGGATAGACGGGATAACCTATTTGTCGGACAATTTTACAGCAACCCATACCTTGGTTAATTCCAATGGCTACGACTCAATAGTAACATTGAATTTGAGCGTGTTTCCAAGTTACAACTTAGGGAAAATAGACACTGTCTGTGACGGTGATACTTATTTCTTTGGAACTCAAACACTGACAACCGAAGGCGCATACTCCGAAACTTTCAATTCTATTAACGGATGTGATTCTATTGTCAACCTTACGTTAGAAGTCAATAACCCAACCTCATCAACAGATGTAGTTGCTTCTTGCGATTCGTACGAATGGATAGATGGAAACACTTACTTGTCAAACACAAATTCTCCGACTTGGAGACTAACAAATAGCCTAGGTTGTGATAGCGTAATTACCTTGAATCTGACCATTGGAGATTTTGAAATTCCGATAGCAGATTTGAACTCTTTGGCCGATGTAACAGCACAATGTGAGATTACTGCTCTTACTGCTCCAACAGCTACAGACAACTGTTCGGGCTCTATTACAGGAACCCACGATGCTTCATTTCCAATTACATCAAACACCACCGTTACTTGGACCTATGCTGATGGAAACGGGAACTCATCTAATCAAACGCAAAGCGTTGTATTAAACGACATTACCGCACCTGTTGTTGATGTCGCATTACTTGCTGATGTTACTGCTCAATGCGAGGTTACTTCGCTCATAGCGCCAACGGCTACAGACAACTGCGAAGGCGCAATTACCGGAACGCCTAGTGCCTCATTGCCGATTACTTCTAACACCACAATTACTTGGACTTATGATGATGGAAAGGGAAACTCATCTACTCAAACACAAAGCGTGGTGTTTAGCGACATTACGGCTCCCGTTGCTGATGTTGTCTCTCTTGCTGATATAACCGACCAATGCGAGGTTACCTCTCTAGCCACTCCAACAGCAACAGATAATTGCGAAGGTGCAATTATAGGAATTCACAATGCTTCTTTGCCTATTTCCTCAACCACGACCATCACTTGGACTTATACTGATGGAAATGGCAACTCATCTACGCAAACTCAGAATGTGGTAATTAATGATAATACTTTACCAGTTGCCGATGCTGTTTCCTTGGCAGATGTTGCTGCGCAATGTGATGTTACTTCGCTTGTATCTCCAACAGCAACAGATAATTGCGTTGGTGTGATTACAGGAACGCATAACGCTTCATTGCCAATCACTTCAAACACCACAATTACATGGACATATGATGATGGAAGTGGGAACACATCCACCCAAACACAGAATGTAGTGGTTAACGACAATATTGCACCAGTTGCGGTTTTAGCAAACCTTCCGGATGTAACGGCACAATGCGAGGTGACTTCACTCACTGCTCCTACAGCAGTGGATAACTGCGAAGGCGCAATTACAGGAACGTATAACGTATCTCTGCCAATTATTACAAACACAACCATTACATGGACTTACAATGACGGAAATGGAAATACTTCGACTCAAACGCAGAATGTTGTAATAAACGACTTTACACCTCCAGTTGCAGATGCTGGCTCGCTTGCTGATGTTAACGACCAATGTGAGGTTACTGCTCTTAGTTCGCCAACTGCAACGGATAACTGCGCAGGAACTGTTACAGGAAGTCATAACGCTTCTTTTCCTATTACCACTACATCCACGATTATTTGGACCTTTGATGATGGAAATGGGAACACTTCTATACAAACCCAAAGTGTTGTAATCAGCGATTTTACTCCACCAACCCCAGATGCTTTAAGCCTGGCAGATGTTAACAACCAGTGTGAAGTGCCATTCTTATCTACCCCAACTGCAACGGATAACTGCGCAGGAACGGTTACAGGAACTCATAACGCCTCGTTTCCTATTACCACCACCACTACCGTTACTTGGACCTTTGATGATGGAAATGGAAACTCATCTACCCAAACCCAGAATGTTGTAATTAACGATGTAACTTCTCCTGTTCCTGATTTTGCTAACCTGCAGAACGTAACAGATGAGTGTGACGTAACATCGTTGAGCGATCCAACAGCTACGGATAACTGTTCGGGCTCTATTATAGTAACCCACGATGCTTCATTTCCAATTACATCAAACACCACCGTAACCTGGTTCTATGATGATGGAAACGGAAACAGTTCGACCCAAACACAGGAAGTGGAAATAACGCCAATTGGTAATTCGGTGTCGCAAATAGGTGCGATTACACTTATGGCGGATGAAACGGGCTATGATTACCAATGGGTTGATTGCAATAATGGGAGCAGCCCAATTGCTGGAGAAACGGACCAGAATTTTACCGCTGTGAGCAACGGTAGCTATGCTGTAGAGATAGATAATGGGAACTGTACGGTTACCTCAAATTGTGTTCAAATACTTACAGTTGGAATACGTACAGAAGAAAGCAACATCAATGTGTTTGGTTCCAGCAGCACAATACATGTGAATTTGACTAAAGCTGAAACGGGAACCATTACCGTACTGGATATGTCTGGAAGAACAGTTCATACTCAGTCAATCAACTCAGATAGAACGAACATCAACCTAAATACAGCCGCAGGAATCTATGTGGTGCAGGTAGAGATATCAGCACAAACCATCACCAAGAAAATAAGCATCCAATAATTTCATAATCATGAAAAAGACGACAAAGAAGTAAGCTTATCCAGCTGTAACCAAGGTTAAGATTGATAACGAGATAAGTATGGTGATGATGAGCTTTGGCCCGAGGGGGAAGACCCAGAAAGCTCATTCAAAAAGCTGAATCCGCTGAGGTGGTGGAGGTAATAAAGGTTATTTGACTAATGTGAAAAGGCTTCCTAAATTGGAGGCCTTTTTGCTTTTATTTAAGTAGGAGCAAGCGATCAACCAAGTGGGTTGTCTGTTTGGTTTGCTCGGAGCAATGTCATCTGAGTGCCAATGGATGATTCTTTTCAGGATGATTAAAAAGCTTTACTTGGTTCTTGGAGTCGTCACACTATAACTGCTGGTAGTGGTATTGCTTAAAACGATACTGTTGATCCATCCGTTTATCCCCCGCTCGCGCAAGTATTAAGCGTAGCGTCACTTGTGTGGCATGTAATACAATCAGTTTGTAACTGATTTAAAGAAAGAGGCATAGGACTACCTAGCCAGGTTCAATTCATGGACATTGGGGTACAACGTTCTCCTTGAGACTCACTTACCTTAGTCCAAACCCAATTCCGTCATCGGGTTCCAAAAACGTTTTTCAAAATCAATCACCTGGTTGTTTTCTACTTTGACTCCTTCGTTTTCGAGCAATTCCTGCATCAAGTTTAGTCGTTCAAAATGAGATTTCCCTGAAAGCATTCCAATTCGGTTTACTACGCGCTGAGCAGGGACTGATTTTTCTGAAGTATGACAAGCGTTCATTGCCCAGCCAACCATTCTTGCTGCACCAGGACTACCAAGGTATTTGGCAATAGCACCATAGGAAGTAACACGGCCTTCAGGTATGAGTCTCGCAACATCCCAAACGTCCTGAAAGAAGCCATCTTTTTTTTTGGTCATGATTAAAGCTTACTCGAAGGTCATTCCGAACGAGGAACGAGCCGAGGAATCTGTTTTTGTTATGCAGATGTCTCAGCTACGCAAAGCTTTGCTCGACATGAGAGAGCAATTTCGGAATTACAATTGAAACGCGATGTAGTTGATTTTCAATCCTTCCTTCAACCACATGTTTTCATAGAAGGTTCGAATACGAAGTTCCTTCTCTCGATTACAGAGATATTTATTCTCGCCTTTTTCGAGGTCAGAATAAACATCAGTCGATTCGCAGAGCGTTTTTAAGCCCAATTCGGCAACCACTTCTTTGGTGTATTCGAAGAAAGGAGGGTTATCGGTTTTCAATTGCACGATTCCTCCTTCTTTCAAAATCTCGCGGTAGCGATTGATGAAGTTTGGAGATGTAAGCCTGTTCCTTTCACGATTGGTTTGAAGCTGAGGGTCTGGGAAGATTATCCAAATCTCATCTACCTCGCCTTTTGCAAAAAGCTTATCTAAGTGGTTAATCTCGGCACGAAGAAAACCCACGTTTGAAAGCCCTTCTTCCAGCGCCTGTTTTGCTCCTTTCCAAATACGATTGCCCTTAATGTCTACACCAATGAAATTTCGGTCAGGATACATAGCTCCTTGGCCAACTGAATACTCTCCTTTACCACAGGCTAATTCTAGCGTAATTGGCTTGTCGTTTTTGAAAAGCTCCTTGGCCCAATTGCCCGCCAACTCAAACTTTTGTTCAAGTTGGTAGGCATGAGGAACTTCTACCGTGTTTGGGAATTTTGCTAAATCTGCAAAACGCGCCAGTTTCTTGGTGAGGTTCGGTTTAGTTAAGTCGAATTTCCTCGCCACGGTTATTGAAAATATGGTATTCCATAAAGTGATAATTGGTCGAAGACTCTACAGTAATCTCGCCTCCGAACTGCTTCTTCCAATCTTTAATCACACTTTTTGACCACGGCAACCAGTTTTCGGTTTTGGTCAAATAAGAAGCTATGTAAGGATGAACTTTGAGTGTAATCGACTTCTCGTTCTGCTCCTTCATTACAAAACTCACGCTGTTTTCAATTTCGGTGTCGAAAAGCACGGATGCTTCAATCTCACCCGAACCATCGCAACTAGGACATTTCTCTTTGGTCTTTACCGTCATTTCAGGTCTAACCCGCTGACGTGTAATCTGCACCAACCCAAATTTAGATGGAGGAAGAATATTGTGCTTCGCACGATCGTCCTTCATTTCATCTTGCAACAGTTTGTGTAGCGCTTTACGGTTTTCAGCTTTGTGGAGGTCAATGAAATCCACAACGATTATTCCGCCCATATCGCGCAAGCGCAATTGACGTGCAACCTCTTTTGCTGCTTCCAAATTGCAATCAAGCGCATTGGTTTCCTGATCTTGTCCAGCGTTGGTTCTTGCTCCAGAATTCACATCAATTACGTGTAAAGCTTCTGTGTGCTCGATAACGAGATACGAACCATTTTTGAACGTAACGTTCTTGCCAAACGAAGCCTTAATCTGCTTGTTAAGTCCCAGCGTTTCAAACAACGGCTTAGTTCCTTTGTGAAACTTCACTTTATTCAATTTGTCAGGAGAACTTGAGAGATACTTTGTAATCTCATCATTCACCTGATTACTGTCCACATGAATGCTGTCGAAGTTGGAACTCAGCATATCGCGAAGCATGGAAGAAGTCCGGCTCAACTCGCCCATAACTCGTGTTGGAGCATTTGCGGTCTTTACCTTTTTCACCATCGTTGACCAGCGTTCTACCAGGTCATTCATGTCTGCTTCTAAATCTTCAACTTTCTTGCCTTCGGCTGCGGTGCGAACAATTAATCCAAATCCTTTCGGTTTGATGTCCTTGAAAATCCCTTTCAGTCGCTTGCTTTCATCCCGGCTCCTAATCTTTTGTGAGATTGAAACCTTGTCTGCAAACGGTACAAGCACCATGAACTTTCCAGCGAAGGAAAGCTCTGTGGTGAGTCTTGGCCCTTTCGTAGAAATCGGCTCTTTCGCCACTTGCACAAGGATTTCTTTCCCCTGTTTCATGACCTCATCAATCTTACCATGCTTGTTAATTTCCTCCTCTGGGCGGAAACGTTCGAGCATAGGTGATTTGAGCTTACCGGCCTTGGTAAGGTCAATGAATTTCATTAAAGTTTTCACTTTAGGACCAAGATCCAAATAGTGAAGAAAGCCGTCTTTCTCATAGCCTACGTTTACAAACGCAGCATTGAGTCCCGGCATCACTTTGTGGATGCGGCCGAGGTATAAGTCTCCAACCTGAAACGCGCTGTTGCCCGTCTCCTCGTGGAGCTCTACTAGTTTTTTGTCCTTTAAAAGGGCAATATCAACCTTCGAAGGTTGCGATGAGATTACCAGGTCGTAATTCACGGATAGCGTTTTTTATGCCGCCTACCGCATAGCGTACAACAAAGCACTGGGTCTTAGTGACCCAATGCTCTAAAAGGTGTTGGCACTGCCGCGAGAGGGCGGCCTGTGAACCTTATCTCAAAGG
>JBLIGB010000022.1:0-14157 GCA_047636795.1 Bacteroidia bacterium
CGGAGTTCAAAGAGTTCGAATCTGCACAAAGAACCTTGGCAGGAATCGAGGTGATAAACATCATACGGAAGTGTCAAATGACAACTTCGAAATCTACCCATTTTGAAACTTTCAAGTCGTTAGCTCCTTAAATACTGGTAAGATCGTAGATTTAAGAAACCACAAAGATTAATGCGACAGAACCTGCCTTATTTGTTATTGGATAAGATTAGAATTGTTAAAGTTTATTTAGACTAATTTCTAATCCAGATTGTCATTCAGACGTAAAAAATAAGGACGAAAAACTTGCAAATTACTTGCAAATAAAAAAGCAATCACCTCCAAACGGGAAGTAACTGCTTGATTATCAAGTGATCGCGCCAGGATTCGAACCTGGGACCGTCTGCTTAGAAGGCAGATGCTCTATCCAGCTGAGCTACGCGACCGGTTGTTACTTTTTGGGAAAGCAACTTTATGTTAAAAAAGGCCAACGAGGTATACCAAGTTGGCCTTTTTTGTCGGGGTGGCAGGATTCGAACCTGCGACCTCCTCGTCCCAAACGAGGCGCGATAACCGGGCTACGCTACACCCCGCAAAATTTCGGCTTTCAGTACTTGCAATTGTACTTGGGAAGCCATCCCAATACCTTATGGCGGAGAGAGGGGGATTCGAACCCCCGGTACGGTCACCCGCACACATGTTTAGCAAACATGCGGTTTCAGCCACTCACCCACCTCTCCAATGTTTAAAGAACCAATTCTAAAGATGTTTAAACACCTTTTCAGAGCGGGCTGCAAAAGTAGAAATACTTTTATTTCCAGCAACCCAAATGTTTTATAAATTTTCACCCCCGAAATAGATCGCTTCTCCAGCGGTAGCTACTGATGCCCACTTGCATCTAATGTTATATTTGCACCTTTCATCAAACGGATTATTTACAATGAAGTTGAAACGTAACAGAAATACATTTATTGGTCTTATCGTATTGGGAAGTTCTATCCTTGGCCTCTCTTCATGTGGGGATGGCGCTACTGATGATTCAACGAAAACGGTAGATGATAATATTGCTGAAGTTGGAGCACTAACCTATGTAGATGTACCAGATGCAACAGAGTTCAAGGCAGATTGGTCTACTGAAAACACAGTTGTGTTTCATGTAATAGGAGAGCCAGACGATATGCACCCGACCAACGGGAATTCTGCAACTCGTTCTTTTTTAAACGGTTACACACAAAATTATGTAGTTGGAAGCGACCTTATAGAATTGAAAGGTGGAAGACCAGACGTGATTAAAGCAATGCCAGATATTTCTGATAACGAACTTTTGTTCACTTATGAATTACGTGATGAACCAACTTGGGATGATGGAACGCAACTTACAGTAGAAGATGTCATATTCACATTTAAGGCTGTAAAATGCCCTCTAACAAATAACCCGCATTCAAAACCTTACGTGGAGAATTTGGAAGAAATCATAATTGATTCTGAGAATCCTCGAAAGTTCACCTTGAAGATGAAGAAGAAGTACATTCAAAACATCGTCTTTCTTACCGACTACCCATTACTTCAGGAAACCTATTGGGATCCAAACAAAACCATGCGTAACTACACTTATGCGCAGTTTGATGATGAGAAATTCAACGCTGGAGAAAAAACTGATTTAAATACATGGGCAACCGAGTTTAACGATCCAAAATATAGTCGTAAACCTGAGTTCTTGGTTGGAATGGGCCCTTACGAATGGTCTGAATGGAAGCCAGGACAGTCCTATACATTGATTAGAAAAGAAAATCATTGGACACAAAAGCTCACTGAGCCAACGGCCTACGAGGCTTCGTATCCAGAACGAATTATTTTCAAAAGTAACACAGATCCAAACTCTCAAGGGTTGGAATTCAAAACACAGGCCTTGGATGCATCAGTAAACCTTTCTACAAAGAAGTTGATGGAATTGCAGGAAGACCCAACCTTCAACGAGAACTACCATTCACGATTCACCAACACATACAATTACGGCTACATGGCTTTCAATTGCCGGCCTGATGGTGTTGAGCATAAGAAGTTCTTCGATGATAAACGTGTTCGAAGAGCTGTTGCCATGTTGATTTCTGTTGATGAGTTGAATATGGTCTTAAACAATGGAAAGAATAAGCGTATGGTGGGGCCTGTTTCACCACTCAAAAAAGAGTACAATAATGATTTGGCTCTGATTGAAAGAGACCTAGAGGGAGCAAAGAAATTACTTGAAGAAGCAGGCTGGACAGACACGGATGGAGACAACATCCTTGACAAAGTGATTGATGGAGAAAAGTTGAGCTTTGAGTTTGACCTTGCATATATGACTACTTCTGTAACCTGGAGAGATGAAGCACAGATGATTTCTGAAGCTGTTTATGAGGCTGGTCTTAAGTGCAATATCGTACCGTTGGATTTTGCCATTCTTTATGATAATGCACGAAACCACAAGTTTGATGCTATGCTTGCTGCTTGGGCAGGTGCTTCCGTACCTGAAGATTTCACTCAAATCTGGCACACAGAATCTTGGGCTTCAAAAGGCTCAAACTTTACTGGGTTCGGTAATGCTGAAAGCGATGCATTGATTGATTCAGTTAAGTATGTGCTTGATATGGAGGAGAGAATTCCGATGGTTAAGAGATTACAAGCCACGATTTATGACGAGCAACCTTACGTATTCATGTTCTCTTCAACCAGAAGAAATGCCATTCACAAACGATTCGGAAATGCCGATATGTATTTCGAGCGTCCGGGTGTAATCATCAACAACTTTAAGCTGCTTAGTGGGGGTGTAATTGCCGCGCCTAGCGCTGCAAACTAATCTGATTTCAGTTCACAGTCCATGCTGAAATACGTCCTTCGTAGAATTTTGGTGTTTATTCCAACACTAATTGCCATCACCCTTTTGGGTTTTGTCATTATGGTGTCAGCACCCGGTGATCCCGTGGAGAGAATGGTTGTAGCAGCACAGGCTGGTGGTGAGATTGGTTCTCAAACCGCCAATCAAGTAGAGCAAAAGAAGTTTTGGAGTAGAAAGCTCGGTCTCGACCTTCCAATTTTCTATTTCAGCCTAAATACAATGGCTCAAAGCGATACGCTCTACAAGATTTACGATAATAACGAACAAGAGTCGCTTTCTCGCTTGACAGGACAATACGGGAATTGGAACGAAATCAGTGACTATTACGCATCTGTTACTTCTTTATATAACGCACACTCAGATTTAAAGGTTGACAGTTCCACCGCTTTAGGCTATGATTTAAACACTTTCAAAGAAGACGTAAATACGAGCTTTTTCGAATCTTCCTCATTGAAGGCTGCATACAGTTTGGTGGTTCTTGAATCCAAGTTTTCCAAGTTGGATGAATTGTATTCCAAACCCTACATGGTACCGCTCAAAAATGAATTAGAGATTGTAAAAGGCAAGTTTAAAACGGTTCAGGAAACAGCAACACCTTGGAAAAAATATATACCTGTTCTCAATTTCTATCCGAAGAACCAGTATCACCGTTGGATTTTTGGTGATGGAAACTGGTTGACTGGGAAAGGGGCAGAATTTACCAACGGAGTTATTAGAGGTGATTTCGGGACTTCTTACACGACCAAAATGCCCATTCAGGAAGTCATAGGAATCAAGATTTTTTGGTCATTCTTCTTTAGTATGATATCCGTTTTCTTGGCATACCTGATTAGTATACCTCTAGGAATTCAAGCAGCAGTGCATAAAGACTCTTTATTCGATAGAGTGACTACCGTTCTGCTTTTCATTCTTTATTCCTTGCCCAGTTTCTTTGCTGCAACAGTTATGTTGATGTGGTTTGCCAATCCTGATGTGCTGCACTGGTTTCCGGCTTCTGGCGTAGAACCCGTTCGTGGCTTCTCTCCCGATGCCGGTTTCTTTCAACGATGGTGGGAACGATTGCCCTTCTTAATTCTTCCTATTATTTCCTACACCTACGGTTCATTCGCATTCCTTTCACGAATAATGCGCGTTTCCATGTTAGAGATTGTCAATCAAGATTACATCCGAACAGCTCGAGCCAAAGGGTTAACCGAGAGAGTGGTTATTTACAAGCACGCTCTGCGTAATGGTCTGTTGCCAATTATCACAGTGTTTGCCAATATTTTTCCCGTTGCTATTGGAGGCTCCGTTATTCTCGAGGTAATCTTCACCATTCCAGGAATGGGAGGAGAATCATACAATGCCATTGTAAATCAGAATTATCCGATGTTGATTGCCATTTTCACTATAACAGGGATTTTAACATTAGTCGGTTACTTAGTTTCCGACATTTTATATGCAGTTGCTGACCCACGAATTAGTTTTTCTAAATAATGAGCAATCAGCAGAAAAATAACAACTTTAGCTTCAGGCAGTACGCTTGGGCTCAGTTTAAAAAGAACAAACCAGCGTACGTTTCACTTTGGATTTTGGCCATTTTGGCAATCATTGCCCTGTTTGCACCTATTATCGCAAACGACCAACCGCTTTATGCCAAGTATCATGGCGAGTCGTTGTTCCCAGCATTTTCAACGCAGAATTCATACGAGATAAAGCTTGAAGATGGTACGGTTGAAAAAGTTCAACTTGACATTGCCAAATGGAAGCAAATGGATTTGGAATCTTCGATTTGGGCGCTAGTTCCATACGCACCAAATAAATCCGATTTCTTGAATTCCGATTACAAGGCGCCTTCTGGGAAGCAGTTTTTCAAGGACAAAACAGGTGCAATAGTTAACATGCCAGGTCGTTTTCGCCATCGTTTGGGAACGAACAAGAAAGGGGAAGATGTATTGTCAGGATTGATTCATGCCACTCGTATTTCACTTACAATCGGTATTTTCTCAATGGGAATTGCCACCCTTATTGGGTTGGTTCTAGGTTCTCTGGCGGGTTATTTTGGAGACTCCAAACTGCTTACTACTCGTGGCCAATTCTGGACATTCATTTTCGGTTTGGTCATGGCGTACTACTACGCATTTATGATTCGTGCAGATATTCTTGCTGATGCAATCGGAACTTCAGGGTCTGCTATTCTACTTCAATTACTTATCAGTCTGGCAATTTTCATCGCCATTGCTGTTGCATTCCGCTTTATTGGAAAGCTGCTAGGCAAATTGCCATTGCTGAAGTCGAAGACCAACATTCCTGTCGATTCATTGATTTCTCGAGCCATCGAAATTCTTATCTCAATTCCACGATTGATATTGATTATTTCGATTGCTGCGGTTGCCAAACCAAGTTTGGTAAACCTCATGCTCATTATTGGTCTTACGAGTTGGACAGGAATTGCTCGAATCACACGTGCAGAGTTCCTCAAGATTAGAAACTTAGAATACATCGCTGCAGGTCAATCGCTCGGTTTTAGTGAAGCACGGATTATTTTCCGTCACGCACTACCTAATGGAGTGGCACCAGCGTTTATCGCAGTTGCATTTGGCATTGCGTCTGCCATTCTAATTGAGTCCGGTCTTTCTTTTCTTGGAATTGGAGTTCCTGCAGATATTGTCACCTGGGGTTCGCTACTGAGCTCTGGTCGCGAAGCATTTCAGGCTTGGTGGTTGGTTATCTTCCCAGGTTGCGCCATCTTTCTTACCGTTACCGTATACAATCTTCTCGGAGAAGGCGTTAGAGATGCGTTGGACCCAAGGCTAAAAGCCTAAGGTCTTTTGACTTAAACCCAGTATTGATATGGAAACAACGCTGTATATAGAAGGAACTGCCTACACACCGGAAATCAATTTTAATGTGACGGAAGTTACCTTCACAATTAAAGGAAGGTCGATGCCTGAGAACACCGAAAAGTTCTATAATCCCATTCTTGATTGGCTTCGCGTTAACCTTCATCACCAGTTTATTAAAGGAAACATAGATGTTGCTTTGGAGTATTACAATACTGGCTCGTTTATCAGACTAATGGCTCTTTTTAATCTATTGGAGGAACTAAATGAGAAAGACAATGAACTCTGTGTGCGATGGATTTGTGAATCAGAGGATGAAGACAACATCGCAGATGGCCAATCATTCAAAGAAGTTGTGAAAATTCCGTTTGAGGTTATTGAGTTGTAGCTTCACTTTATGAAGACTATTGCGGTTTTTACCAGTGGGGGAGACTCTCCGGGAATGAATGCTTGTATCCGGGCAATTGTTAGAACAGGACTGCACCACGGCCTTAAAGTTTTCGGCATCATGCACGGTTATCAGGGCATGATTGAAGACCAATTCAAGTTACTCGGAAGCGATGATGTGGGAAACATTATACAGCGCGGAGGAACCATTTTAAAATCATCGCGCAGTAAGGATTTTCTTACCAAAGAAGGACGCCAAAAAGCATTTGACAATCTTCAGAAATACGGTATTGAAGGCATCATTGCTATTGGTGGTGATGGAACCTTTGCAGGAGCAAAAGTTTTTACTGAAGAACATAAAATTCCATTTATCGGAATACCAGGAACTATTGATAATGATCTAATTGGCACTGATTATACCATTGGATACGATACTGCTTTGAATAATGTAATTGAAGCTGTAGATAAAATCAAGGATACAGCCGCATCACATGACCGACTGTTTTTTGTGGAGGTAATGGGAAAAGATGCTGGTTTCATTGCGCTCCGATCAGGTATTGGTGTAGGTGCTGCAGCCATTCTAATTCCAGAGGTACATACCAATCTTGAAGAGTTGATTGAGAATCTAGCTGCCGCATACAAGCGTAAAAAGACAAGTAGTATCATTATGGTGGCTGAAGGTGATGATGCTGGTGGCGCGTATAAAATCGCAGAGCAGGTTGTAAAAGCTTTACCGCATTACGATACACGCGTTTCAGTTCTAGGCCATCAGCAACGTGGTGGTAGCCCATCTGCATTAGATCGTATGTTGGCCTCTCAACTTGGCTATGAAGCGGTTAATTCGTTGCTTGCTGGTAAACACTCGGTAATGGTTGGCATTGTGAACAAGGAAGTCTGCAACACACCTTTCGAGCAAGCCATTAAGCACTACGACAAGGTGAATACCGATTTTCTGAAGCTGGCCGGTATTTTAGCGGCATAGATTGATTTTTCCACATTCCTTTGCTACGATTGCGGCATAGGGTAACTTGCCGTCATGTCGTCCTACGCCCAGTTTGTTGAAGTGATACTACCCTTACCCTTGGCAGGTACTTTCACTTACCGGGTGCCACGCACGCTGGAAGAAGAAGTTCAGGTTGGTAAACGCGTTACTGTTCCGTTTGGCAGGAGGAAACTCTACACAGGTATTATTCATCAAATCCACGACCGTCCGCCAACAAATTACCAAGCTAAATATATAGACGATTTACTGGATGATGAGCCCGTTATTTTTGATGAGCAGTTGGCATTTTGGGATTGGATGCGCCAATATTACATGTGCCATTTAGGTGATGTAATGAATGCAGCTATTCCATCGGGGTTGAAACTATCGAGCGCAAGTCGTCTTACTATTCATCCTGACTATGATGGCACTATGGAAGACCTAGAGCCAGAGGAAATGGACATTCTAGAGGCATTGCAGAACACCGATTTTCTGACAATGGACGATCTGTCGACCCTAGTTAGAAAGACGCACATCCATCGTATTATTCGGCTGATGTCTGACAAGCGAATTGTGGTTCAGTACGAGGAATTACAGCATAAATTCAAGCCAAAGAAGGAAATCATATACCGTTTGGCAGAATGGCTGGAAGATAAAGAAAAGCTGGAAGAGATTTTTGACACTTTGAATCGAGCACCCAAGCAATTGGAGACTTTAATGCAATTTTTGCAATGTTCCCGAACCTCGAAGGAGAAAGGCATTGTGAAGCGGCAAATATTGGTTGGAGACCACGGTGTTTCAGATGCTGCGGTTAATGCTCTCATCAAAAAAGAAGTTCTCATAAAGGAAGAAATAGAAGCAGCCCGATTAATTGACAAAAGCTCGTGGGCAAAACACGGAATTGTCCTCACAGAAAATCAGGATAAGGCGTTTGACCAAGTAAGTCATGCCTTGGTTGATAAAGATGCTGTTTTGTTGCACGGTATTACTGGAAGCGGCAAGACGGAGATTTACATTCAACTCATTCAGGAGCATCTTGCCAATGGCAACCAAGTGCTGTACATGTTGCCGGAGATTGCGCTTACAACACAGATTATTCATCGGCTACAGGAACATTTTGGCGAAAAGGTGGGTATTTACCATTCCAAGATTTCCGACAATGAGCGTGTTGAAGTTTGGAAAAAACAACTCACAGATGAACCGTATCAGATTATTCTAGGAGCGCGTTCATCACTTTTCCTTCCATTCAAGAAGTTGGGTTTTGTGATTATTGATGAGGAACACGAACACACGTTCAAACAACATGATCCAGCGCCACGTTATCATGCGCGCGATGCAGCTGCTTTTCTCTGTAAGCAAGCAGGGGCAAAACTCCTTTTAGGTTCTGCTACGCCAAGTATAGAGGCGTATTACAACGGCAAGCGTGATAAGATTGGACTGGTGCATCTTAACGAGCGCTATGGCGGCATTCAACTTCCGCATGTTGAATTGTGTGACCTAAATGTAGAGCGCAAAGCCGAGAGTATGAAAGGGCCGTTTTCGTCTCAACTATTACAGCGAATTACAGAAACACTTGGGAGAAATCAGCAGGTAATTATTTTCCAAAACAGACGTGGGTATTCGAGCTTTTTGCAATGCAACAACTGCGGTTGGGTGCCCGATTGCATCAATTGTGACATCTCGCTCACATATCATAAATACAGCCAGGACGTGCGCTGTCACTATTGTGGCCATGGCGATAAAGCCCCGCAGATATGTCCACAATGCAAATCGACCTACATAAAAACCAAAGGGTTTGGAACCGAGCAGATAGAGGAAGAATTGTCCCTTCACTTTCCAGAAGCTGCTGTAGCCAGAATGGATTTGGATACGACACGTGGTAAGCATTCGTACGCCCGTATTATTTCTGCCTTCGAAGAAAATCGCGTTCAAATTTTAGTGGGAACACAAATGGTAACCAAGGGTTTGGATTTTGACCATGTTGGATTGGTGGGAATTCTCAATGCCGATGCCTTGCTTAACTATCCTGATTTTAGAGCATTTGAGCGGGCGTATCAACTAATGGCACAAGTAAGCGGGCGCGCTGGGAGAAAAGGCAGAAGAGGGCTAGTGGTTGTTCAGACATCCGACCCACAACATTTCATTATTGAACAAGTGGTACGAAACGATTACCAAGGAATGTATGAGACCGAACTAGCTCAGCGCAAACAGTTCCGTTATCCGCCTTTCATTCGCATGATAACCATCACCATAAAGCACCGTGACAGAGATGTTGTAGATAGGGCCGCGGATGTATTGGCGAATGCGCTACAGAACGTTCCAGACAAACTTTTGCTTGGTCCTGAATACCCGCTGGTTCAGCGGATTCGAAACAAGTACAACAAGCAAATTATCCTGAAAATGGGTGGCCAGAATATTAAGGAACGAAAGGAGCGAATCTTTGAAATAATCCGTGAAATTCATTCCATAAAAGAGTTCCGTTCTGTGTTCTTTCAACCAGATGTAGACCCAATTTAAGGAAGTTTCAACAGTCGGCCTGTCCAAACTGCATCCGCTTTTATTACTCGAATCAGGTAACTTCCATTTGCTTGAGAACGGAGATCCACTAAACCGGTTTGAGAATTGCTGATTGTCTCACTTACTACGAGATTACCAAGCGTATCAAACACCTCAAGTTGTATAGGTTCAGCCCCAGAATTAGGAATATTAACTTGAAAAACACCTTGCGATGGATTAGGGTAGACATTCAATTTACCCAAAGGTTCTTGCTCATCAACGCTTGTAAAAGCAGGTACCGTCCCCCACGTATGATCGATGGTATTGCCATCAAATGTTACGCTAGCATAGTAAGTTGAATCTCCTGATAGGTCTGTGGTCCATTCTTCCGTAAAAACCGTTTGTCCTACTAGATTCTGAAAATCGGAGTATGTGTTGTACATGGCATCATTTCCTACAATGAAAACCCAAGACTGACCTCCATCGGTTTCGCACGCTCTAACGCCATTTATTTCTCCCACACAAGCGCGTCTAACCGCTATGTAATTATCATTTTTACTTCCAAAAATCCAATTATCGCTTTCGTCAATGCTGTCAAAAGCATCATCTATCCAATGCAGCGCTACGTCTTTGTTCCCAAAAGGTAGAAAGCTAGATACAGCTTGCGGACGGTACATAATTAAAGCTACGTTACTGTTTTGGCTGACGTATGGTAGGTGCTCATTGAAATTACTGTTGTTCCTTGCCTGCCAGTCCCCTTCAACTGGTCCTGAACCCATGTAAACCGCTGTTCCACCAACATTTGCCGCTATTGGCCACTGCTGAAATCCGATTTTACCTTTCCAGTAGTCTTGAATAGAGGTAAGAACCGTCTCGTCATTCTTGTAAATAGCCACCGTGGCACCGCAGTCGGTTCTACTTACTGTTAATTCGTCAAGCTCTGTTGCTAACGCCCCGAACTGGCTAGGTGCAACAATGTCCGAAATAAAACTGAAATCTGTAAAATTGACATGGTCCCACATATTTGAATCCGCCAGTAATTGTCCTGTATGCTCCGCAACGTATGGGTGAAAATACATTCCGCTGCTCCATTGCATCATCAGCTCATCAACACTACTTAATGTATCATGACGTACGAGTGATTCTTCAGGCGAATAACCAAAAGTGTAAACTGTATCTAATTCAGACACAAATTCATTTCCAATATCAGAAAAATCAATGTTACTCGTTGCAAAGAAATCTGCGCGGCCTGCGCTGCTTGACGGACAAGGTCCCCGACCTGAAATCAAATACAGAATTGCATTGTGCGTTTGTCCGTAAGGTGTAAGATACTTGCCAGCATAATTCCGGCCTGCAGCAGGGTACAAAACGCCTTCGGAATTGACCATCATCAATACATTGGTAAGTAGTTTGCGCGCCACAGCTTCCGATTTATCTCTTATCTCTTGGTCTTCAGCAAAATCAGCCAAATTCATTAATCCGGAAAGCGTGAATGGGAAATAAGTACTTGAAAAAAACTCATAGAATCCAACATCCAATTTGAGGTTTAGGTAATGTAATAGACGCTTCTTCAAATTATCATCTATCTCCCAACCATGACGTTCATGCATCAACCACTCGCAACTCATCCACATAATCATATGGTTCTCAGTCCAATGGTTATGTAACGTATCGCCATCATTTATCCAATAAGGCAACGTTTCCATTTGTTCGCGAATCTGGATATCATAGCTGCCATCTGTTAAGTACATCACCCTAACCAACTCAACTAACGCAAAGTCTATTGTGGAGCGAGTTCCAAAATCGCTGTAAATCTCATCTAACCGCTGCTGATTTATTGGATCGCCTTGAAAGGCCTGAACCATAATAGCGTCTTCGTAATCATTAGTCATCACGCTGTCCATGTACTGCAGTTTTCGCTGCTCGTAGTTCTGGGCATTTAAAGAAAATAAGGGGGATAACAGTAGGAGAGTAAGTAGGATATTTTTCATGGTGGCATGAAGATAATGCAATGCATGCATTTAATATTAACCGAACTGGATATTTTTTCAGAGTCACGATTAACCTTACTATAAGGACTGCTAACTAAGACATGCCCTATGTTGAAGGATATCCAGAACAAAAAAAGGGCGATTCGACTTAGTCGAATCGCCCTTTTCAGAAATATCACTCAGAATTACTTTGCGATTTCGTTCAAGCTTCCGGTTTCACCGAAAAGTTCTCTTGACTTTTTGTTGTAAGCTTGAGCAGCTTCCTCAGCTGTGTCATAAAATCCAAGGTTGTGCGCTTTGCGTTCGTGATAAATAACCGCTCTAAAACGGTTTTTCTCTTTCGTAACACCTCTATAGCCTGACTTAGACTTAAAATTCTTCATCTGACGTCTCAATGTATTCATCGTCACCCATTCTAGGTTTTCCAATTCAACATTGAGTACATCACCATCAATAAATCTCACAAACAATTTCTTGTCGCTTTTTGGCTTATCAATGAACTTCTCTGCTACATACTTATGTAGATAAATCGTTTCATAAACGGGGCCCTTCTTTGTAGTTATACAACGTTGAAAGACGCCATATCCATTTGAGTGCGCGCGAATGTTACTGAGAAATTTAATAGAACTCAAGTATTCATCTGCCTCAATTTTGGCATGGATTTTTTCATCGAGGACAGCATACTTGTCTTCCCGATTTTTAAGTTTTACTTTAATTGACATGATGTTGATTTTTACTGAATTTAATACTTTTTTTTCTAGCGGTTACAGTATTCTGCAGTAATGCCGCTATAGTCATTCTGCCAACTCCTCCTGGTACTGGTGTTATGTAAGATACTTTTTCTTTTACTTCTTCAAAGGCAACGTCTCCTTTCAACACATAACCACGTGGTTTTGTTGAGTCCTCCACTCTTGTAATCCCAACGTCAATCACTGTTGCACCTTCTTTTACCATATCAGCAGTTACAAATTGCGCTTTCCCGAGTGCTACAACTAGAATATCTGCCGCTCTAGTAAAATCTGAAAGATTTTGGGTTCTGCTATGGCAAAGCGTTACTGTGCAATTGCCCGGATTACTATTTCTGCTAAGCAGGTTTGCCATCGGGGTGCCTACAATATTACTTCTCCCTAAAACCACACAATGCTTACCGCTCGTTTCAATATTGTAGCGTTTAAGCAATTCCATAATTCCCTTCGGAGTAGCTGAAATGAAGGTTGGTAATCCCAAAACTAACTTGCCGATATTAACTGGATGAAAACCATCCACATCTTTCTCAGGTAATACGCTCTCCGTGATTTTTTGCTCGTCAATGTGCTTTGGAAGTGGAAGCTGAACAATCAATCCATCAATTTCATCATTCATATTGATGGCATCGATTTCTTCCAGAATGCGACTTTCCGACACATCGGAAGGAAGTCTAATTAACGTAGAAGTAAATCCGATTCTTTTACATGCTTTTACCTTGCTTGCAACGTAAGTTTCGCTGGCACCATCGTTTCCAACTAGTATTGCAGCCAAATGAGGAGGACGATTACCATCAACAACCATGGCACTGACTTCTACAGTCAATTCCATAATTACTTCCTCTGATATTTTTTTTCCGTCTAATAACATTACTGTCATCAATTACACAAATATATAACATACAGTTGACAATGACTACGTGTTTCACGCAATTTAGAACTATTCTAAACAAACTTTTAAAAGTTACTTATTCTCGTAACTGAATATGTCTGATTAACCTTTAGAATCAGGCATGTTCCGCATCATGTTTTTCATAGCCCCTTTATTCGAGAACATGCGCATCATTTTTCGGCTCTCTTCAAATTGCTTCAGCAAACGATTAACGTCTTGAATTGTTGAACCACTACCTCCAGCAATACGCTTTCTACGAGTTCCGTTAATGAGTGATGGATTTGCGCGCTCTGTAGGTGTCATAGAACCAATAATGGCTTCTACCTGTTTGAAAGCGTCATCGTCAATATCAACGTCTTTAATGGCTTTTCCCATTCCTGGAATCATTCCCATCAAATCCTTTACGTTACCCATCTTCTTAATCTGATTGATTTGAGTAAGAAAATCGTTGAAGTCGAAAGTGTTCTTGGCGATTTTTTTCTGAAGCTTTCTCGCGGCTTCCTCGTCAAACTGTTCCTGAGCCCGTTCGACAAGTGAAACCACATCACCCATACCAAGAATACGGTCGGCCATACGATCTGGATGGAAAACATCTAGCGCTTCTAACTTCTCGCCAATACCAACAAACTTGATTGGCTTATTTACAACCGAGCGAATAGAAAGAGCCGCACCACCGCGTGTATCACCGTCTAATTTGGTGAGAACAACGCCATCAAAATTCAGTCTATCGTTGAAAGCTTTAGCCGTATTCACAGCATCCTGTCCCGTCATGGAATCAACCACGAAAAGTGTTTCCTGTGGTTTGATGGCCTTGTGAACGAGGTCTATCTCGTTCATCATTTTCTCATCAACAGCCAAACGACCAGCAGTATCCACAATCACCACATTGTGATTATTTGCTTTGGCGTACTTAATCGCATTTTCTGCAATTGAAACCGGGTTCTTATTATCAACTTCGGTATAAACTTCAGCACCAACCTGTTCTCCGAG
>JBLIGB010000023.1:0-13257 GCA_047636795.1 Bacteroidia bacterium
CCGTAGGTTGCATTCTGCGCGTTCCAATTGGTGCGTATGGTAGCGGAGGCCCGTATCATTCGTCTAGTGTCGAGAGTGTGCTCTGCAACATCAAAGGCATTAAAGTGGCGTATCCTTCAACGGGAGCAGACCTCAAAGGATTGATGAAAGCTGCTTATTACGACCCGAATCCGGTAGTTATGCTCGAACATAAAGGGTTGTATTGGAGTAAAATTAAAGGAACAGAAGGCGCACGAACTATCGAACCAAGTGAGGATTACGTGCTGCCATTTGGGAAAGGTCGTGTTGCCTTGGAAGCTGAACAGGTTAAGATTGATAATGGAGCAAGTGTTTGCGTTATTACTTACGGACGAGGAGTATATTGGTCGCAAAATGCCGCCAAGCAATTCAAAGGTCAGGTTGAGGTTATCGATTTAAGAACACTTCAACCATTAGATACTGAGCTTATTTATGCAACAGTTAAAAAACACGGCAAATGTGTGGTTGTAACGGAAGAGCCTGTTTCAAACTCATTTGCGCAAAGCATTGCCGCACGTATTTCAGATAACTGTTTTGAAGCTTTAGATGCACCAGTTAAGGTTGTAGGTTCTGAAGATATGCCTGCCATTCCGCTTAATTCCATCTTAGAAGAAACCATGATTCCGAGTAAGGAACGAGTAGGAGAGGCTATTCAGTTTTTGTTGGACTATTAAATGAGGGGTTTATTCCTCTTTTTGTTAGGAGCGTAATTATTGACTACAAGTTTGTTTCTAAAACATCTGTATTCTTTGTTGATTTGGGGGTAACTAAATCACACCAATGAAATCAATTCAAATTTTCTCCATTCTTGTTATCGTCACAGGATTGGTGTTGCAATCATCAGCTCAGGTTTGGTCAATCGTATTGCCAAGATGACTCTAGCAACCAATGTGTCTAGTGTCGAAACGGAGCGGTTTCAGGTTTACCCCAATCCAACAACCGGCAGCATCTCTATAGAAGTACCCCAAGTTTCTGAAGATGGTTGTATTCGGGTGTTCAATCCACTTGGTGCCTTGGTGCTTATTCAAACTTTTACCGCTTCAGTGCCTTCAAGCCTTTCGCTTACAAGGGTTTCTGGTCTTTACGTTATTCAAACAGTAACTACGGGCGGTTTGGTAAAGAATGAGAAAGTGCTGAAGCAATGATGCCGCAACTAACTAGTTCACATTGACAAGTACAGTTATGACCAAGAAAGTCTTTGTTATTATGAGAATGAATATGTACCGGATTTCTCAGAAAACTAAGAATTGACTACGAAAGAAGGATTACAAAGACTAAACTGCAATCTTTTGTTTTCACAGGTTTTTTTACATGTCGTACAATTACAGTATCACAAATTCTTTTTTATCGGATTACTTTTCAATTCTTGTGAGAAATATGAAAATAATCCAACCGATTTTAGAGAGGGATACATTGGACAATATCAAGTTCATGAAACAATTAGTAGTTATACGTTTCCTGGATGCGGAGAACCATATAGTCTGGAAAAAGACACCGTAATAAGTGCTTCATATGGCGATACAGACACAACTTTAAATATTCTAGGTAGAGACGTATTTCTTGATTTGACAGGCAGGTATAATGATTATCACTACGGACTGATAATATGGAGTGGTAGCATCAGTTCTTATTTCTTGAATGGCGTACTTGGATGCGGACAGTCTGAGAATTATAAAGGATATAGGATTTCAAATAATCCATAAATGCGGATAAGCGTCAGCTAAATAGGTGCCACAACAATGACTAAAATAAAGTCTTTGTTTAAACCTAGTTTACCCGGATTTTCTGTAGAAAAGCAGCTGAAGCCCTACTTTGTTTAGGAATAAAACGTTAGGCTCACTCCTGAATATAAAGCTGCTTAATCCGCTTTTTAGGGCCTGGACAAAATTTAGAGTGGCAGTTCATACACTGCGTAACTATATTGTTGAATTTCAGAACAGAGGATGAATCGGAAGATTCCAGCTGTTTAATGGCGTTTATATAAGCATCAGAAAACGCGTCAAATACCGGTCCACGCACAGTTGGGTCGGTGGCAATAGCCGTATGAATGTCTTCGAATCGCTTTAAGCCAGATAAAGTCTTTCCGGCCACTACCAATTGCTTCAAACTATCCGATTCTGAGAACATATTTCGCATCAGTAATGCTAATTCAGAATCTCCATTCGGATTGATGTGACTGTTACTTTTTGTATTAAGTTGCTGTTCGCATCCAATACAAATCACAAATGCAAAAAGAAAGAAAAGAGAATGTTTCATAGATAAAGTTAAGGAAGATTACATCACACCCATTCCTAACAGAGCGGAAAGAATAGCAGTAATCAGAATCGCAAGATTATCTTGAACAGTTACCCCCTCAATACGAGAGAAATAAAGCCCTTTTCTAGTTGTATCTATAAAACTAGCGTGATACCAGTTGAGATGTCACACCGTTCTGAGCCCATGGGCTATTATAGGAATACGCTTCTTAAGTTTTTTGGCATAGGCTTAATAAAAACAAGAAACCAGTTGATAAAGTGGTAAAAGATTAACGTTATCTAAGTTCTATTTATAGCTCTTAAACTGAATCGACTAAACCATAAATCCTAAGTACTGGAAATATGATAATCTGCACAAATCCACCTTCGCATATTGAGTCAAAAACAATACATTAGATGTCAGAAATTAAACTCATTTAATATACAAATCAGCTCGTGAATTATTTTGCCCACTTAATTATCCGTCTTACCATGACCTTGGCAGGATTCGTAGTTGTGCTTTTATTTATTTTCGGGTCGGTAAATGCTCAAAACTGGGATGGTAGTTCCAGCTCAGATTGGAATACAGCGGCAAACTGGAGTTCCAATGCTGTACCTACAAGTGCAGATAACGTCAACATTCCGGCAGCACCAACCAACCAGCCGCGTGTAACTTCCGCACCCGGAAGCCCAGCGATTTGTAATGATTTTGAAATCCAGACCGGGGCTTCGCTTACGATTGATGCAGGAAAGGCACTTACGGTAAACGGCAGCACCAATAATAACGGAACCCTTCTGGTGAAAGCAAATGTCACGGGCATTGGTTCATTCATCAATAATGGTTCAATAACGGGTTCAGGCACTTTTCAGATGGAGCAGTATTTGACAGGTGCAGGCGGTACTACACCAACTGGTGTGTTCCATTATGTGGGAAGCCCTATTGTTGGTGCTGAGGCTTCTGGGTTCGATATTGCTAGCGGCAATAAGCTATGGAGCTATAACGAGGCTGCTGGCAGCTACTCGCAGGTCACGGATGGAGCAACGGTCCTTTCGGCCATGGCTGGGCATGTGGTACGTATGGGGTCGGATGCAAGCAGAACACTTACAGGAAGTAGCTTCAATACAGGTAACCAAAGTATTGGACTGAGCCGGACGGGAACAAGCAATTCGGCTCGTGGTTACAATCTGGTGGCCAATCCATATCCGAGTACCGTGAGTTGGAACAATGCCACGCGTACCAACCTAGAAACCACTATTGTTTATCGTGCCAACCAAAATGGCACCATGCTTTATGATGTATACAACGGGACCAACGAGTTGGGAACAAATAATAATCTCAATGGCGCAGTAACTGGTGATATCTCACCAGGACAAGCAGTTTGGGCACGTGTGAATGCCGATGGCAATACGGGTATACTCACCTTCGAAAATGCGAATAGAATCCATGGCACTCTGGCGGGAATTTACAAGTTGGCTGTAGAAGAGGGAACGGTTAGAATGGTACTGAGCAATGGGACAAACTCAGATGAAGCAATTCTTGTCCTCGATGCTGCAGCGCAAGACGGATTTGACGATTACGACTCACGTAAATACTGGGCAAACGGCCTTCCGCAGTTGTATATGAATGTGGCTAATGACACGCTGGTTATGAATGGACTGACCAGTACCGAGAATAATCCGGTTGTTGATCTAGGTATGAAGCTGCCGATCTCAGGAAACTACTCGCTCAATGCCAATGATATAACCGTAGTTGGAGAAACAATTCACTTGGAAGACAGAATGCTCAGCATTTTCCAAGATTTGAATGTTCAATCAAGCTATGACTTCACTTCAGTTGCTGGCAACATCTCCAATCGTTTTGCCTTGCACTTCGGGATGAGTGTAACAAGTCTAGAGGATGTAATTGCCATGAATTCGCGAGTTTACACAACCAACGGACAAGGCTTGAACATCACTCTATCAGATAACACCGAAAATGGTAAGGTGGATGTGATGGATATGGCAGGAAGGATTGTACGGTCTTTTAGCCTTAACTCGACTAGCACCTTAGTTCAAATGAACGTGAAAACAGGCATTTACCTCATTCGCGTTGAGACTTCCCAAGGAGTAAATACGCACAGAGTCATGTTTTAAGAGCGTGTGCCGTTAACCACTAATTACTAACAGAAATGAAAAAGAAAAACTACAAAAAACCAGAAGCCAAAAAAATCAAAATCGATAACGAGATTAGCATGGTAATGATGTCCTCTCCCCCTGTAGATCCTGAATCGAGCTTGAAGTTGCTGAACCCATTGCGGTGGTGGAGATAAAAGATTGACTTTTGCCGAACAATTTGATGGTTAGTCGTCTGAACCTATTGGCCTTGAAAATCAAGTATTCAATCTATATTAAGGAAGTGAATCAGATGTCGTAGTGAGAGTTCGGACATCCCTCACACATGTGTTAAACGCTTCTTTCTGGAGATGTTGCCAATAGATTATTTGGTTTCCATTTTCAGATTTGACGTTGGAATAGGTGGTTGTTTTTGGGGTAATTTAGAATACGAATCGTCCATGGATTGGTGAGCTTAAGAACAGAGAATCAACACGTAATGCTAATTCAGAATCTCCATTCGGACGGATGGGCCTGTTGCTTGTCGACTTGGGTTGTTCATTGCATCCAATGCAAACCACAACTATCAGAAGGAAGAGAAGATAATGTTTCACAGGTAGATTCAGTCCAGATTAAATCACACCCATTCCCAACAGAACGGCAAGGATGAGAATCATAATAGCAACTGTCCACTGCACAAACCGGAGAGTCACTTTCTTTAGAAGTTTCCTGCCAAAATAGGCACCTAGAAAAGCTGAAAGGACAGCAGTAATCAGAATCGGAAGATTATCCTGAATATTTATCTCCTCCATCCGAGAGAAATAAAGTCCCAGTCTGGTTATGTCTATAAAACTGGCGATGGTGATGCCTGTAGCAATAAACACATCCTTGCTCAGCCCATAGCGTATTAGGAATGCGCTTCTCAATGCTCCTTGGTGTCCGCTCAAACCTCCGAAGAAACCGCTAATAGCACCGCCTACAAGGAGCTTGTTCTTATCAAATTCCAACTTCTTTAAAGCAGGAATAAGCTCAAAAATGGCAAAGAATGTCATCAATCCAGCAACAATTAGATTGACTGTGAAAACCTCTAATTGATGTCCGAAAAGTTGATAGACATAAATTGGTTCGCTAACAGAGAAGCGGAGTAGGAGAGAAGCACCAACAAAAGCCCCAACTACGGCTAGCCCGCCAAAGCGTAAAACCACGCCCCAGTTGGCTTTCATACCTACCAGTCCCATTTTAAAAAGGTTGTTCAATAAGTGAACGATTCCAGTTAAAGCAATCGCAACTTCAATCGGAAAGAACAGCATGAATGCCGGTGTAAGAATCGTTCCTAATCCAAATCCTGAAAAGAAGGTAAGTAGGGAAGCAAAGGCCGCTACTAGAGCTATTATTACGTATTCCATTATTTCTCTAACGCGCTAGTTCACGATTTTCTTCTTCCGCTGTTTCCACATGTGACCGTATAGCTTTGGGAAAAATACAAAGTAGGAGAGAGCAACACCAGCCAATGCCAAATTGATAACATTAAGCTCAAATTGGCGATACTCCCAGAAGGTGAACATTATCAAGAATTCCCCAAGAACTCCTATCGGGTAAAGCGCAATGAAAAAGGTATATCTGGAGAATGTAATTGCCTTGATATTCGCTTTTCCAATCTCGGATAGATAATAAAGAGCTCTTATGATTTCTGTAATGCTCCAAGCAATCGCAATCAGCATAAAACCTGTAACTGCTGAATGTGTGCTTATCTCAACCCACCGCTCAGCAGGAATCCAGAAAAAGAGTGAGACGATTAGGAACCGGGAGAAAACCTGCATGGCGGTGAGAAGCCAGTTGGCTCCAGCTAACCCAAGGATAGCGTTCATTATTTCGAATACGGCTAAACCCTGTGCAACGCACAATATAACTAGTCCAAATTCATCGAATTTCAAACCATGAAAAAGCGCAGAGCCAAAGAAAAGGCCCCACGCTACTAGCGTAATTATATTGAATGCTATAAGCCACGCTTTTTTCATTCATTCAAATTTATGCGTTAGTTATTTCTTGCTAATCATGCCTGCCCAACCACCACCTTCAGCCATCGAAATGATGTATTTCATTTCTGAATTGATGCTTTCTTCCTTGAAGTATTCGTAGTTCGTTCCGTCTGCACGTGTGTTCTCCCCATCACGCCAAAGTTCCATTTCAAATTGCCCTTCGCCCAAGAAGGAAAAATCTATGCTTATTGTTTGGCCAACAGAACCCGTCAGACCGCCAATAAACCAGGTGTCGCCATTTCTCCGAGCAAGAAGAATATGCTCAGCAACTTTCGCGTCAAGTACAATAGTTTCATCCCAAGTTGTAGGCACAGCACTCAAAAACTTCATGCATTCAGCTTCTTTCTCATAAGCAGTTGGTTCGTCTGCAAGCATTTGTAGCGGACTTTCAAAAACCACATATTTAGCCAACTCATGGCAGCGCGTACCTTGGCTTTTAGGATGCTTGAAATTCATATTATGCTTCTTCTTATTACTGATGTTTTCCATAGCGCCAGGAGTATAATCCATCGGTCCAGCCATCATTCTTGTAAACGGCAGAATTACATCGTGGTCAATGGTGAGCGCAGAACTCCATTTGTTCCATTCCAAACCTCGAAGACCTTCAAATGTGAGCACGTTAGGATATGTGCGCTGTAGTCCTTTTGGCGAATGGCTACCGTGAAAATCAACAAGCATTAAGCGATTGGCAGCTTCTTGGGCTACTTTCTCGTAAAATGCAATCATCACCTGATCGTTACGCATCATGAAATCCATCTTAATTCCTGCAACTCCCCAATCGGAAAACTGCTGAAAAGCCTCATCAAACTGCTTCTCTAGCGTACGCCACACAACCCACAGAATTACGCCAACATTTTTGCTGCTGGCATAGGTTATAATTTCCTCCATGTCTACAGCTGATTTTACATGTGTAAGGTTGCCTAGTTTATACCAACCTTCATCCATTACAATGTATTCCAACCCGTTGGCGGCAGCAAAGTCTATGTAATATTTGTACGTCTGGGTATTTACTCCCGGTTTGAAATCTACACCCTCAAGCTGAAGTGCATTCCACCAGTCCCAAGCCACTTTTCCTGGTATAATCCAATCGGTAGTGGCAAGATTTGTTTCAGCAGCTAGCAGCCATGGAAGGTGCGAACCAATCAACTCCGCTTCATCATCAGCAATTGTGAAAACACGCCACGGATAGCTTCGGTTTCCCTTCGTTTTAGCAATATATGACCTTGTAAAAACCACAGGTTCGTAGCGGTCAAATAGCTTAGCCGTGGTGGCAGGATACTTCGGATGAATGCCTGCATAGCCACCATTACCGTCTGATTGAAGATACATTCCTGGGTAATCTCTCAGGTCGGTTTCTGTAAACAAGATAAACGGCCCATTTTCCCGTTTCCAAAGAATTGGTAAGCTGCCTTTGGTTCCCTTTCTCAAATCCATGCTTGTGGTAGCAGTATACTTGCGTTCGTTGTGAGAATTAAAGCTCGATTCTTTAGGAAACCAAACATTCGGATTGCCGGTCAATTCAAAGCCCATATTCTCCTCTTCTATTTTTACCTCTCTCTCGAACGTGGTTTTAAGGCGATAGGCAAATCCCTCATTAAAGCAGCGAAACTCCAGCACTAATCCACTTTCAAAGTCCAAACTGAGTTGGTTGTAGTTCTCCTTAATTTCTGCCGAACGATATGGTACAATCGGATTTACCGTACGATTTACGGATGTAGTTGTTTCCTCAGGTCTAAACTCCTTCTTGCCAAGATGATTTTCCTTGCCAATATGTAGCCCAATTGGCTTGCCATGCAAAAGCAGTTTACCTCTGTGATAAGCGCGATAAATGGTATTTGCGCTTACAATCACTTCAACTTTCAGTTCACCATCAGGTGATTTTATCAGGTATTCTTGTGCTGAAAGACTAAAAGTGAATAAGCTTAATAAGAACGAAAGAACTATAAACCTCATGTATTTTGAATTTAGCCGCCAAGTTGCTGAAATGTTGCGACTTGCACCAATCTGATTTCATAAAATAGGTTAGGAGAGGAGTTGTCCACAAAACGGTTTTAGAAATCGAATCGCAGTTCGGATTCATATGGTTTCATACTAAACCTCCGAAGCCGACTTGACTAACTAAACAGATAAAAATCCGCTAGCTTCTTTTAAAAAGCCTCCGATTTATCGCAGGCTATCTTTTAGAAAGAAATCGAAGTGAGGAGTTAGCGTTTAGGCTGCTTTCTTCGCGTAGCTGTCTTTTAGCATTGCTTCGCGCATTAAGGAGCGCAACCAATGTTCAGCTGTAATAGGTGAATGGAAATATTTGGTAGGATAGATGGAAGGGTTTCCAAGCGATAGAAACATGTTCCCAATAGTTTTTCCTAAAAAGGAAGTGGAAATAAGAGCCGTTCCAACGATTTTTCCGTTGACGTCATCTCCGCTAGCTAAATATTCTCGTACCTCTTGCTCTATCTAAGTGATGTTTGAAATATCAAACATTCCAGCTCGATAGGGGATATCTTGATTGTCGTAAAATCTGTTCTTAGCTTTTTTTGCATGATATTGGATTTCAGTCTCACCTAGGTGGTTGAGTGACAGAAAAACGCAATTCGCGTAATGAGGTTACGTGAAACACTTAGAATATCGACAGGCGACATTTAATATGATTTTCAATGCAAGAAAGAGTGACTAGGATACTGCTCTAGCCGAGAACTTCCAATACTCGCTCTTAGCCCATTGCTGTGCCGATAGCGTATCGGTAAAGGCCCTAATAGGATAGTCTGGCTTGTTTACGGTTAGAAAGAAATTTGCCACCATGCGGGCTGTAAAGCTCTTTACAATGAGTGCTACGGCAATTGTCTTTCGCCATTCGTTGCTGTTTTGAGACAAGAATTCACGAGAATCTTTACTTATGTATTTAATCCCAGAAATATCGAGGACGGTAACGTGAGGCTTGCTTTTGGAAAGATGACTAACCATGTAGTGGTATTCCTTCGCCTCTTTAATATTGATTTCAGCACCCGGAAAAACTCTAGCGTACACAAAGCCTGTTTCCCTTACGGTAACCTCGCCAAATTCTGACCGAACAGTTCTTTTCATTACTTGCTGCGAGTTTAACATAAACGAGATATAAGGTACACGCATTATTTGTCATCAGAATTACAAAACATGCGGGAATCAAGGCCATAAATAGCCTGGATTTAAAATTCAGAATAGCACGCAGAGTTACTTGCTATTATATTTCATATTTGTATCAGTAATATCCTCGGGAGTATATTTTAAGTTCTTACCCATTGTGCCAGCTAAGCGTTTCCAGAAGCCTTCTCTATCCGGCAATGCCACAAAGTTTTCTACTTCCGCCCAAGTAGGGTCAATGGTGACATTGGTTTCGGAATAATAAGTATGTAGTGTATCGAAGATTGCTGGAACGAATGCTACATCTAGCTTTTTATGCTTCGCGAATGACTTAACCATCTTACTTTGGAATGGGTCAGTGGCTACCGCGATATTTTCGAAGCCAAGGTCTTTACCCATGTAATAGGAATAGAAAACGTTTTCGGTAGAATGTTCTGCCTGCTCTTCAGTGAAAATGTTTTCTGTGGGAATACCTAGTTTTTTCGCGTACTCCGCCATAATACGCGATTCGATATAAGGCGAATAAACCGCGCTTCCGGTAAAGATGATATTCTTAGTCAATCCGCGATTGTAGAGATGATAGCTCCATAGAACACGTAATCTCATGACATCGCTCCAAGCTGTATCAAACGGAACACCAGGAACGATGATGGCATCAAAAGGCATCTTAGGTTGTGCCTTAACAAATGCTTTTCGTGTGCTTCCACAAGAGGCAATGCTGACAATTGCGATTAACACAACGTGAAATGCTAGAAAACGGAGGAGGAACTTTTTCATATTTCGAAAACCGAAAGTTAGGTGAATTGTTGTGTAAAACGGTGGGGTTGAGAATCAGTCAGGTTACACCTAACTACCTGGATTCTCTAACCCCTGTCTCGCTTATCTCTTTCGCTTTATCATGTTTACGTTCCATCCCAACCCAAACGAGATTCTGAATTCATCTAGGGCGTAGTTCGTTCCCCATTCAGTTGGATGTTTGGCATGTACGTATTTCAAGTTTGCCATAAAGTGGATGTATCTCCACACGTAATAATTGAACCCAGCAGCAACCGAAATTGCAGGCGATGCCCTCAATGTTGAAACTGAATATTCTATCGGGTTTTCATCTGTTCCAACCGCAGGGTTCTTGGCTTGCACTAAGCTTACCCCAGGGTGAAATCCGATATAAGGGTCAAATCGTTTTACGGGAAAGTGATACTGTGCCCCAAAGAACAAACTGTGATTGTGCTTTAGGTATCCATCTCCTACAGTTGCGATGAAGTAAGAGATGTCTCCTTTCAGCGAAACTTTATCCTGAAGGAAATACTCCATATCGCCTTGCAGATAGAGGTTCGTGTTTCCATCTGCAATGGTCCATCCTGGAGAGATGGTCATTTGTGCACGTACAAGTCCTTTTCTAAGGATGTCTTTGCCAGTTAGTTCTGGTCGGTTCTTTTTCTGTCCAAATGCAAGTGTACTCACGAGCAATAAGAGTAGGGAGGCTCTAGTTACCATAGGTCAGCGATTTTATAGTTAATACCAAGGGTGAATAATAAGTGACCTTCAAGGCTTATGCCGCCATGGTCGTGGATTACCAGTACGCCTTCCGCTTCGTGTGCTTCTACATGTGCACCTAAATGAAACATGTATTGCGCCACCACAGTAAGGTCGAATCGTTCGGTTAGGTTGAAGTGGTTACCAACCCCGCACTGTATGGCTGAACTCCAGCGTTCTTTAGCGTTTTCTGGTTTGATGTTCTCTGCCACTTTGGTGTAATCGAAGCAATGGCCCATAACCAAGTATGGCTTCATAAACTTCTTAAAAGTTTTATCCTTTAGCGGATAGTACATCACAGACCAGCCAACGTGAGCATCTTGGCGGTTACCCGTTTTCCCAATTTTGGAAGTAAGGTAATCGGCAAAAAACTCCATGTTAATGCGGTCGTGAATTTGTAATCTGAATTGGCCACCGGCACCAACACTTGTTCCTTGCCAAGAGCCGTGGTTGAATGTGCTTATTGTGGTTCTCATCCCAAGAGAAAAGAGCCCGCCATGATGGTTTTTAAGCTTCAACGTTTCCTGTGCTATTGTCAGTGTTGGAACCGACAGAACCAGCATTAAAAGAGTTTTTCGCAGCATGATGGTGGGGATTTGGTTTGCTGCTTAAACCGTCATCAAAATCGGAAATTGTGTTCTGTTAACAAATGTTAAAGGATTTGCAACGTGGTGTTCAGAGTGGCTTTAGTTCTTGCTCAAAACGAGAGCAGAAATTGACCATTTCGGGGTAGGGGTTAGCCCAAGCGCCATAATATTGTACCATGCAATTGGTACAGGTGTCTACATCAAAGCAGGAGGATGAATGGATAGTATTTCCATCAGTTCTCTATGCCAATGACCCAATGTATATTCGGAACATTGACCAAGAGAACCGAGATGTTTTTAACCCAAAGGTGAACCGCGTGTTCAACGAGTCGAAAAGCGAGGCTATCCGATGGATGTTGAAGAAGGATGGAAAAACCATTGGACGAATTGCGGCTTTTGTCAACGGGAGAACCTTGGATAAGGAAACGCAACCTACGGGAGGATGTGGGTTTTTCGATTGTATCGATAATCAAGAAGTCGCCAATATGCTTTTTGATATGGCTAAAAGTTGGTTGCACCTACGTGGAATGGAAGCCATGGATGGCCCCATCAATTTTGGAGAACGCGATAAGTTTTGGGGCGTGCTGATTGATGGTTTTGTGCCTCAGAACTACGGTATGCTCTACAATGCTCCTTACTATAAAGACTTGCTAGAAGGCTACGGCTTTCAATTGTATTTCAAACAGTTTACCTATGCGCGTGACATTCGGAAGACGAAGGATTTTGAACCTCGTTTTTACGAGCGTGCTCAACTAGCGCTCGACAATCCAGACCTGAGTTTTAGACACCTCTCAAAAAAAGACATGCCCATGGCGGCTACTTATTTTCATGAGGTGTACAATAATGCGTGGGGCGGACATTCGGGTGTGAAATCCATGACCTTAGAGCAGTGCGAGAAGATGATGAAGAAACTGAAGCCTATTATGGATAGGCGTCTTCTTTACTTTGGTTTTCACAAGGAACAGCCGATTTCATTCTTCATCTCTATTCCCGAATTGAATCAGCTTTTTAAGCATGTAAACGGAAAGATGGACACTTTTGGAAAGGTGAAGTTCATGTATCATAAGCTGACGGGTACCTGCAATAAGGCTTTGGGCTTGATATTCGGAGTGGTGCCCGAATGGCACGGAAAAGGAGTGGAAGCAGCCACAGTAGTGGCTTTTAGTAAACTCGCCTGGGGCAAAGGCTTGCCTTACGAAACCATCGAAATGAATTGGTGTGGAGATTTTAACCCCAAGATGATGCACGTATGCGAACAGCTAGGCAGCGAGATTATTAAAACGCACGCCACCTACCGGTACCTCTTTGATAGAGAAAAGCCTTTTCAGCGTTGTCCAATCGTTGGGGCGTAGAGTGGGGAAGAGCTGTTGGCGTGCAGGTCATGCTGAACTTGTTTCAGTATCTAAACAAACTTGCAGAATAGACCCTGAAATAAATTCAGGGTGACGGATGCTTTGGTTAGCAAATAAGCTTATGACAATAAGTCTATTGTCACTCATGCTTAACAATGGTTTTATTGTCAACTACGAATTTTGAACTTGATATGACCGCTAAGTTCATAAGTAGCACGCGTTAAGGATTGCAGCGGCATCCTTTTCTAACCATCGGAAAGAAAAAGATACAGCGGAAAGCCTACTT
>JBLIGB010000024.1:0-13148 GCA_047636795.1 Bacteroidia bacterium
TTTCTGAGTTTGGTATAATGGGAGGAACTTCCTACTACATGGGAGATTTGAATCCCGAAACGCCCTTTAATCAGATGATGCCCGCTGGCGGTGCATTTTATCGTTACAATTTTAACGAACGCTTCTCTTTACGAGGAGCATTTACTGCCGGATATTTGATGGGAGATGACTCTAAATCAAAGGTTCAATCACAATTGGATCGAAACTTACGATTTGAGTCCTGGCTACTGGAATTTAGCGTTACCGGTGAATTTAATTTCTTCAAGTATGCACCAGGTGATATGAAGCATTTTATCACGCCATTTCTTTTTGGAGGGATTGCAATTTTTAATTTCAACCCTCGCGCTGAGGCTAGTGATGGAAACATGTACGAACTTCAACCTCTAGGGACTGAAGGGCAGGGAACTGTGGAATATGCCGATAGAAAAAAGTATTCACTTACTACTGCGGCTATTCCTTTTGGTTTGGGGGTAAAGCTTAACATTTCAAAAACATTCTCAGTTGGGCTAGAATGGGGAATGCGCTATACTTTTACTGATTATTTGGATGATGTGAGTGGAACTTATGCTGATCCGAACGTGATACAGTCTGAGCGAGGAAATATTGCCTATGAACTATCAAATCGCTCAGATTTGTTGGATGAAACGCTTGAAGGAAGACAGCGTGGAAACTCTAAAACAAACGATTGGTATTCATTCGCACTCATTACATTTTCAATGAACCTGAAGGCGCGACCGGCCAAATGTCCCGCCTATCAATAAGTCTCAAACTCTAGTATACCTTTGCACCGCCTTTCGGGGCGTTTTTTAATTTATCGATGGCCATAGATTCCCGTATAAACCAGAGCAAATTGCCTAAGCACGTAGCCGTAATTATGGACGGAAACGGACGTTGGGCAAAACAGCGAGGCAAACTGCGAACTTTCGGTCACAGTAAGGGAGTGAAGGCAGTACGAGAAACTGTTGAAGCAGCAGCCGAAATTGGTATCGAATACTTGACTTTGTATGCCTTTTCTACTGAAAACTGGAACCGACCAAAATTTGAGATTAATGCGTTGATGACCTTACTGGTAAAAACCATAAGTAAGGAAACAAAGACTCTTACCGAAAACAATATTCGGTTGAATGCAATTGGCGACTTGGAAAGTCTCCCTTCTTCGTGCTTGAGAGAATTGAATGAGGCAATTGAGAAGACGAAGGACAATACACGTATGACTTTGACGTTGGCGCTGAGCTACTCATCAAAGTGGGAAATGACGGAGGCGATAAAGGCAATTGCAAAAAATGTTAAATCGGGTATATTAGAAGTGGATGCAATTGATGAATCGACTATCAATCAGCACCTTTGTACTGTTGGAATTCCTGACCCTGAATTACTTATTAGAACTAGCGGAGAACATCGTATTTCAAACTTTCTGCTCTGGCAAATTGCCTATGCGGAGTTGTATTTCACAGACAAACTGTGGCCCGATTTTGAAAGAGCAGATTTTGAAACGGCAATAATTGACTATCAAGGACGAGAAAGAAGATTTGGGAAAATCAGTGAGTAGGTCAGCGCATAGCCGCGGTCAAATATTGTTATTTCTACTATCGATGATGCTTCTTGCACCAGCGGGTGTCAGTGCGCAAATTTCTGTTGGTGGCGATACCAAATTAGATTATGCAGCACCAAAGCAATTTGAGGTAGGCGGGATTACCGTTTCCGGAACCAAGTATTTAGATAAGAAAGTGCTTGTTCTTCTCTCTGGTTTGAGTGTTGGAGAAAAAATTCAAGTTCCAGGTGAAGCGACCACAGAGGCCATTCACAAGCTTTGGGATCAAGGTCTGTTTAGCGATGTGGAGATTACAGCTACAAAGATTATTGACGATCAAATCTTCCTCGACATACGTCTACAAGAACGCCCACGTTTGAATAAGTATGCTCTGAGGGGGGTGAAAAAAAGCGATGCGAATGACATCCGTGAATCCATTCGCTTGATAAGGGGGAAAGTGGTTACCGAGAATCTGATTATTTCTACAGAGAACATTATTCGGAACCACTTTGTGGATAAAGGTTTTTTGAATGTGGAGGTTGAAACCCTTGAAGAACAGGACACGACCTTACCGAACAATGTAGTGCTTACTTTCAATGTTGATAAAAAGAAGAAAATCAAAATTGCTAAACTGATTTTCCGAGGTAACGAGGAAGTGAAAAGCAGTAAGCTGGCTAGAACTATGAAGGAAACCAAGCAGCGCAAGTGGTGGCGTGTTTGGAAAACGTCTAAGTTCCTTGATTTTGAGTACGAAAATGACAAGAAGGCACTTATTGCGAAGTATAATCAAATGGGATATCGCGATGCTCGAATAATAAGCGATACGATTTACGCCAGTAAGAAGAACGCCATTAATGTAGAGATTAACCTAGAAGAAGGAAGGAAATACTATTTCCGGAACATTACATGGTCTGGAAACACCAAGTACTCGTCTGAAGTACTTGGTAAAATTTTGGGAATTAAGAAAGGCGATGTTTATGATCAAAGTCGCTTAGACGCCAACTTGTTTATGAATCCGAACGGGAGAGATGTGAGCTCACTTTATTTGGATGATGGTTACCTGTTCTTTAACGTTCAGCCAACCGAAATTCTTGTTGTGAATGACAGTATTGATCTTGAGATGCGAGTTCGCGAAGGAAAACAAGCAACGATTAACAAGGTAACGGTTGTTGGTAACACAAAAACGAATGATCACGTTATTCTGCGAGAGCTAAGAACTAAGCCAGGACAATTGTTCAGCCGAGCGGACATTATCCGTTCTCAGCGAGAGCTTTCACAACTGGGATATTTTAACGCGGAAACTTTGGGTGTAGACCCTAAGCCAAACCCTGTAGATGGCACTGTTGATATAGTATATACTGTAGAAGAAAAGCCATCTGATCAAATTGAGCTTTCTGGTGGTTGGGGAGCAGGAAGAATTGTGGGAACATTAGGTGTAACCTTCAATAACTTCTCGTTACGAAACATGTTCAAGAAAGGAGCGTGGAGACCGCTTCCGGCTGGTGATGGACAGCGCTTAAGCCTTCGTGCACAATCAAATGGATTATTCTTCCAATCGTATAACTTCTCCTTTATGGAACCATGGTTAGGGGGGAATAAACCGAATGCCTTAAGCATTTCTGCTTTCCATTCTGTCCAGTCAAATGGTGTACAGAGTGGCGAAGACAGACGCGAGGCCATCCGAATTACAGGTGTATCTGTTGGTTTGGGAACACGATTGAAATGGCCGGATGACTTCTTTCTTATGCAGCACGAATTGAGTTATCAGAACTACATTTTAGAGAACTACCAGCTTATTGACGGGTTCACAAATGGAACTTCACACACAATCAGTTATAAGCTTTCTATTTCTAGGAACTCCATTGGTGATCCAATCTTCCCTACTTACGGTTCTATCATATCTGGTAGTTTAGAGGTAACACCACCATTTTCGCTCTTTACAGGCCTTGACTACGAAACCGCGTCTGCATCGGAAGCATATAAGCTCATAGAATACCACAAATGGAAGTTCGATGCCAAGTGGTATATCTCTTTGGCAAAGAATTTGGTTATAGAGACCAAAATGCAGTTCGGGTTTCTCGGAGGCTATAATCAAGATTTGGGAATTTCTCCTTTTGAAAGGTTTTTTGTTGGGGGAGATGGTCTTAGCGGATTTGGCTTGGACGGACGGGAAATTGTCGCGCTGCGTGGATACGATAATAACTCACTATCACCCAATTTTGGTGGAACAATTTTTACAAAATACAGTGCTGAATTTCGGTATCGCATATCTCCAAACCCACAGGCCACAGTTTATGTGCTTGCCTTTGCGGAAGCTGGTGACTCTTGGGTCACATTCGATGAGTTTAAGCCATACCAGCTTAAGAAGTCTGCAGGTGTTGGAGTTCGAATTTTCCTCCCAATGTTTGGTCTTCTGGGACTGGATTACGGTTGGAGGTTTGACGATGTTCCTGGAAGACCTGACATGGCACCCGGACAGTTTCACTTCTCAATTGGACAACAATTTTAATACCACATCATCATGAGAAAAGTAGCCCTTACCCTTATCGCCTTTTGCTTTGTTTTTAGCGCGAACGCACAGCGCTTTGGCTATGTAGATTCAAGCTATATTTTGGAGAGCATTCCTGAGTATCAGAATAAGCAGAAGGAATTGAATGAAATCTCTGTTCAATGGCAAGAAGAAATTGAAAAGATGTATGCCGAAATTGACCGGATGTACAAGGATTTTCAGGCGGAACAGATTCTCCTTACCGATGATATGAAGCGCAAGCGCGAGGATCAGATTATTGAAAAAGAGAAGGAAGCCAAGGAAAAGCAAAAGCAGCGTTTCGGTTTTCAAGGCGATCTTTTTCAAAAGAGACAAGAGTTTACTAAGCCTATTCAAGACAAGGTTTATACTGCCATTAAAGAAGTTGCTGATGCTAGAGGATATGCTGTCATTTTTGATAAAGCAGGAACTCTAACGATGCTTTATACCTCAGCCAAATATGATCTGAGTGAAGATATACTTGATGAGTTGGGCTACTCTGTCAAGTCCGATAAATAAATTTCTAATATTGCGCCTGTAAAAAACGAAAAATGAAAAAGATACTAGTTGTAATTGTGGCACTTGTTATTGCTGCTCCAACCTTTGCACAGCAAAAATTTGGACACATTGATTCTGCGACACTTTTGGAGTTGATGCCAGAAAAAGCATTGGCAGAAAAGGAGTTGGAGGCATTTGCTAAAGAATTCCAAACTGCGCTTGAAGCAATGGCAAAAGAGTATGAATCAAAAGTGGCTTCTTTTCAGCAAACTGAGAAGGATATGATTCCTACGGTTCGTAATACCAAGGTGAGAGAGATTTCTGAATTGGAAAGAAGAATTCAGGAGTTCCAAACACAGGCTCAAGAAGAAATTGGAAAGAAAGAGCAAGATGTTCTTACACCAATTATTGAGAAGGCTAGAAAAGCGATTGACGAAGTAGCAGTTGAACAAAGCTATACCTACATTTTTGACAACTCTCAGGGATTGTTGCTTTACGCAAAAGATTCTGAAGATGTAATGACAGCTGTAAAGACGAAACTCGGTCTTTAGGCTAGAGTTCAAACATTTAACCATCTTTAGACCCGTCTTATAAAGACGGGTCTTTCTTTATGGATAATCGTCCCATTGGTATATTTGATTCCGGCATCGGTGGTCTGACCATCGCTAAGGAACTGCACCGCGTTCTTCCCAACGAATCGATGCTCTATTTTGGCGATACAGCCCATTTGCCTTATGGCGATAAATCGCCCGAAACCATTATCGGTTATTCGGTTGCTATTACTGAGTTTCTGCTCGAACACGATTGTAAAGCAGTTCTTATAGCTTGTAATTCGGCCTCATCTACTGCTTATGATGCAGTCGTTTCTCATGTTCCCACAGGTGTTCCCGTTTTCAACGTGATTGACCCGTTGATTGAATATATTTCACAACGGTTTCATGCGGAGAAAGTTGGGGTAATTGGCACGCGTGCAACCATTGGCAGTCATGTGTTTCTAGATAGAACGCGAGCGGCCGATCCCTCAATTATTTTGGTTGAGAAATCAACGGGGTTATTGGCTTCGATGATTGAAGAGGGATTTCATAATAACGAGATAAGCCAAGCTGTGATTCAGGCCTATCTGGAAGACAGTAGGTTTGAAGGAATCAAAGCGCTGGTGCCAGCATGCACGCATTATCCTCTTATCTCTACTGAAATTGACAACTACTTTAAACATCAAGTAGAGATAATTGATGCTCCCAGCATTATTGCGCAGCAAGTGAGGCAATCGTTAGAAGCAAATGACCAGCTTTCAGCTTCTGGGAAGCCAGAATTGCACTTTATGGTTTCAGACTTGACCTCGTCCTTTCAAAAGAGCGCGACCATTTTCTTTGGCGAGAAAGTGAAGTTGGAGGAGAGACGGCTAGTTAATTAATCATTCTGGTACCATCCAGAATACATTACATATTTAGCTGCAATCTCTTTGAGCATTTCGGGAGCCGTGTTCGGGTCTAGTTCTTTTACCTTTTTGGCCGGAGCGCCTGCATAAATACAGTTGGCTTCAATAATAGTACGTTCCAATACAACAGCTCCGGCCGCTACTATGGCACCAGAATGCACCACGGCATCGTCCATTACAATAGCACCCATTCCAACCAACACATTATCGTAAAGTACGCAGCCGTGCACTATGGCATTATGCCCTACGGTTACATCACTACCAATTTTGGTTGGGTTTTTCTGGTACGTGCCGTGTACTACTGCACCATCCTGAATATTAACGCGGTCTCCCAAAATCAGGTCGTTCACATCTCCTCGGAGGACACAATTGTACCAAAAGCTGCATTGTTCTCCAGCTATAACTCGCCCAATAAGTGTAGCGTTTTCCGCCACAAAGCAATCCTTTCCAAGCTTAGGCGTAATGCCATTCAACGTTCTAATTAGTCCCATCTGAAAACAACCAAGGTTAAGTATGAGCGTTAAATAAACGAAACGCTAATAGAACTACCTCATTGCTGACTAGAAAAGCAATAGAAATTGCGTAAAATTGTACTTCGTGAAAAATAAGCGAATTACATTCTCAAGAACCATCTTCTTGGTCATATTCACCTTTCTCGGGCTGAATACCATGGCACAGGAATGCGGTATCATTTACGTTTCTACAACAGGAGCTATTAGTGGCGTTGCAGGAACAAGAGAGAACCCAGCTGAGTTCCAATATGGAATGAGTTTGGTTGACCCAGCGAATAATCATCTTCGATTAGCGCACGGAACCTACGAGCTGACTGAGCCTTTGCAAATTCCTTCTGACATCGTAATTGAAGGGGGCTTTGAAGAAAACTCATGGTATAAGACAAATGCTGATACGACTATTTTTCATCGCGATGCAAGTAATTATGAGCCGGCAAGTAAATCCTTGGTAGCCATTAGTGCCATTAACCAAACAAATTTTCGATTACAGGATTTTGCACTAAAAGTGGATGATGCACCAGATAATGGCGTAAGTATTTATGGCATATATATTTCTGGCTGTTCAGAGTATTTTGTGTCCCGATGCATTGTGATGACAGGTGATGCTTCGGACGGAATTGACGGCACTCTAGGTCAGCAAGGTCTGTCAGGTACAATAGGATTAGATGGTGAAACTGGACAAGATGAAGGAAACTGCTGCAGAGCGGGTGGGCTAGGTGCTCCAGGCTCCTTTGCTGGAAGTAATGCGGGAGGAAACGGGGGAAACGGAGGGATTTGGGGCGGCTTTGAAGTTAGGGAAGTGTGCGTTCCTATCGTGAATTTATGTCAATGGTTGGTAGATCCAGATAGTGAGTTTACCAATCCTGGATTTGATGGGGAAGACGGACAGGGCTCTGGTTCTGGGCAAGGCGCACAGCATGGTGTCGGACTTTGTGCTTTGACTTATGCCAATAGTAATTGTCAAGCTGTACCAGTCAATAATGGTTCTGATGGCACAGATGGACTTGAAGGTGTAGATGGAGGCCCCGGCATTCAAGGTTTTGCTGCTTACGCTGGCGGGTTTTATCTCCCGGGAATTGGTGAGGATGGAGACCCAGGACAGACAAACGGTGCGGGTGGTGGCGGTGGTGGCGGTGGTGGTGCGAAAGGCTGCGAACCAACAGCTTTACAACCTGTCTTTCCTACCAATGGACCAAGCCCTTATAGTGCAGATACAGCATATAATACTGCCGGTTCTGGCGCAGGTGGTGGTGGCGGTGGAGAAGGCGGCCAAAATGGAACAGGTGGTATTGGAGGTGAAGGAGGAGGCGGTGTTTTCTGCATTTTCACTTTCAGCAATGGAATTAATGGAGTAATTCAGGACTGTAGATATCTGCCTGGTTTTGGCGGAATAGGTGGACAGGGCGGATTAGGCGGGCCGGGAGGTTTTGGTGCTGAAGGTGGTCTTGGTGGTAATTTGGGTGATAACGGTCCAAACAATAGCTGCAACAATGGAGAAGGTGGTGATGGTGGTCGCGGTGGCGATGGAGGCTTTGGAGGTCAGGGGGGAAAGGGCTCCAATGGCACGCGCGAAGGGTTATATCAATTAGACGGAACACTTGTCCTAGATCCTAACATTTACAATCCGTGGGAGCCAGAAATTAGAGTGGAGTATTTCGGCTGCACCAACTCCAACGTACGTATAGAAACAGACGCAACGGGAGTTATCAATTGGATATTTGGTTTTGGTGCTGAGCCACAGAATAGCACAGAACAGATTGATACAATTCAGTACTCAGGTCTGTTAGGTTCAAGAAACTTGACGCTGATTGTAGATGGTGTACCTTATTTCTATGCTAATTATCTATTAATCGAGGAAGAGTTTGAGGCACCAGTAATTGATGCAACTAGCACAACAATTTGTGTTGGAGAAAGCACAGGTTTATCTACAACTTTTATTGGAGACACCTACGATTGGAATATTCCTGGAGGTTCAATTACAACATCAACTGACCAAAACCCCGGAACGGTAATATTTGCTACAGCTGGAGATTACATAGTAGAACTTGTGGCCACCAGTTGCTGTGGAACGTCAAAAACCGCGGATACTATTCGTGTCCTTGAGCAGGTGGAGGTTGACCTCGGAGATGACCTGCGTGCATGTTTCCTTGGAGATTTACCAGTTCTAGATGGAAATGGAAACGATGGAGCAACGTATTCGTGGATGCTGAATGGCTTTCCTACTGGACTACCATCCCAATTTTTGGAAACTACTATTACTGGAACGTATAGCGTTGAGGTAAGCTACGGAACAGGGTGTTCAGGAATTGATAGTGTAGAAATTGAAATTTACACGATTTCACCTGTCGATCTTGGTGCAGATCAAGCCCTATGTCCGGGTAGTCCACTTCCCATATTAAACGCTGGTATTGATGAAGCAGATTACGCGTGGACTGTTGCTGGCAACCCAATTGGAACGAATGATATTGATCTGGAAGCAAGCCTTCCGGGTGCGTATAACGTGACTGTTGTAGAGCAAGATGGTTGTACAGGAACAGACGAGGTAGAAGTGCTGGTAAGCGAACCTAGCGTGTTTTTGGGTGCCGACATTAATATTTGTGAAAATGAAGCTTATCCTATTCTAAATGCATTGAATCAAGGCGCGACCTATGAATGGTTTTATGAAGGTGTTTTAATTCCTGGAGCAAACTCACAAGCTTTACAAACCGCTCAGGGAGGGGATTACGATGTAATCATCACCAATATATACGGTTGCGAGGCGACAGATGAAATTGTAATTGAGTCTTTTTCAGAACTCAACGCTAATTTTTCTGGTCCAGCTGCTGCAACAGTCGGGGCGCTAGTCAGTTTTCAGGACCAGAGTTCTCCATCGATTCCGCCAATAAATGAGTGGTTCTGGAGTTTTGGAGACGGAACGTCTATGATCATTCAGCAGAGCCCAGGTCATGCCTTCGCAGAAATTGGGCCAAGACCCGTGTTTATGGTAGTTTCCAATGGACTTTGTTTCGATACGGCTTACAGCGAAGTAGATGTGCAATGGGACTGCCCACAAATTGGACTCAGCGCTGGTTTTAACACCAATACCGATACAGTTGTCCTATCAGGGTTTGGTAATGTGGAGTTAACGAATACAAGCACCAATGCAACTCAATATTCATGGAATTTCGGTGATGGTACAGGAACAGACCCAACCGTAGACCCAATACATGTTTACTCAGAAGTTGGCACCTACACTATTACGCTTACGGCTATTAACTACAATTGTACAACCACCACGCAGCAAACCATAATCGTGGTAGAGTTTGGTGTTGGAATCGGAGAGATTTTATCAAACGACCAGCTCAGCGTTTATCCTAATCCAAATACTGGTTTGTTTACGGTGGATTTAGAACTAGATGCGGCATCCGAAATAGAAGTAGAGATGAACAATATCTTAGGACAAGAGGTTCATCGAAGCGAATCCCCGAAGCAACAGCATTGGAGTAAAGAATTTGACCTTAGTTCATATGTTGAAGGTGTCTATGTGTTGAGTATTTCAACTGATAAGGGAACAATACAACGAAGAATCATAATACAATAACCATGGAAAAAGTAATCCCACATACCGTTTACGCAGAAAGTACGCCTAACCCAGCCACAATGAAGTTTGTGGCAAATCGTGTCTTGTTAGAAGAAGGCTTGGCAGAATACACAGATATGGACGAAGCGAAAGGAAGTCCAGTGGCCATGAAACTCTTTGGATTTCCCTTCGTAACCGGGGTTTTTATTCAGTCTAACTTCATAACGGTTATGAAATCTGATATGGTTTCATGGGAAGATGTGCTGATGGAACTGCGTGAGTTTATCCGAGATTATTTGAATAGCGGAGGTGCGGTGGTTACTGATTTGGTCGATGGTGCAATTCAAACCGAAGAGCAACTTGCCACTACTGCTGTGCACTCAACACCAACATCCGATTTAGAAGAACAAATTATAGCCATTCTAGATGCAGAGATTGCGCCTGCAGTAGCGCAAGATGGCGGGAACATAACATTCAAAGGGTATGATAAAGGAGTGGTTAACGTGGTGCTACGCGGATCTTGTAGTGGTTGCCCTTCTTCAACAGTAACTTTAAAGAACGGTATCGAAACGTTGCTTCAAAGTCGTTTTCCGGGAGAGATTTCTGAAGTAGTTGCTGTTAACGGATAAGTTGTAGGGAATGTCGGCTGCTAGCTTTGGTCTGCTACTGACGCGCTTTAAATTTACGTAAATTTTAGAAAGTATGAGAATTATTGCCCTACTTTTTGTTGCCTTTACGTTTTCTGCAACTGCCCAGACGGCTTCCGATTTCACTGTTACAGATATCGATGGAAACAGTCGCAACCTCTTTTCTGAATTGGATGGGGATAATATTGTTGTGCTGAAGTTTTTCACAAACTGGTGTTCAATTTGTAACAACACGGCAAGCGATGTTGTGGCCATTTATAATGACCACCAAACCGCAGGAGATCCAGTTGTTTTGTGGGCTTTAGACCGAGATCAGAACGAGACAAATGCTGATGCCACTACTTATCGAAATAATCACAGCATTCCTTTTCCTGTTATTGGAGAAGCATACACTGTAGCCCAGCAGTTTGGTGTGCTCTATCAACCTGAATATTACATCATTCGGCCTGACAGGAGTTACGTTATAGAGAATAGTTACGGTGCAATGGAAGCGGCTCTTCAGGAAGCTCTGACTACTATTTCCACAGGAGTTAATGAGCTTTCAGCAGGGGATGATTATCTAATCGGTAACAATACTATTTCATGGAATTCGACTAATAATCACCGAGCAATTTTGAAAATTTTTGACCTCAGCGGTCGCACAGTTTCCGATTATAATCTACTAGGGGGCGAAACAGCAGAACTGAATCTGCCTAATGGTGTTTATATTTTCTCCATACTAGTTGAAGGGCGGACTGTTGTAAGCGGAAAAATAACGGTAGTCAGTTTGTTTTAGAACTTTGAAGAGATTGGCGTTTATAGCCGAATGCCCATAACAGTTACGTCATCCATCTGAACTCCGCCTCCTTTCCAGTTAACGAAGGTTTCTAAAATAATCAGTTCCTGTTCTTTCATCGATCTATCCGCAGTGCTTTCTATGAGGTGGATTAAGTTTTTTTTGTAAAATTTTTTGCCTTTCATTCCACCAAATTGATCTTGATATCCATCGGAGAACATGTACACAAGATCTGACGAGTTAAAAGTGATGCTTGTTGTTTCGAACATCTTATCTCGGCTGGAACCGAAGCCTCCAATCGAAAACTTGCTACCCTGCAACCGAGTCAATTCGCCCCCTTGAATGATAAGAGCTGAACTTTGGGCGGCCGCAAATTCCAATTTGTTATTGGCATGGTCAATCATGCACAACGAAAGATCCATACCATCATTAACAGCTAGTCCTTCAGCATCATCTTTCAGCATTTCACCCAAAGATAGGTCCATGTCTTTGAGGATTTTTCCTGGGTCGTTTAACTGATGCTCAACAATAGCACGATTCAGTAAATTGTTCCCAATCATCGACATTATTGCTCCAGGAACACCATGCCCAGTGCAGTCAACAACGGCTATATGGGATATGCCATCTTTATGGTGAAACCAGTAAAAATCACCGCTTACAATATCCTTGGGCATATGAATGATGAACACATCGTTGAACGTGCCTTCAATGTCGCTCATCTTAGGAAATATGGCGCTTTGAATCCGCTCTGCGTAGTTGATGCTATCGGTCAAATCCTTATTCATTACCTGTAACTCGGACGTCCGTTCTTCTACTTTCAGTTCTAGCTCGTGATGAGCCTTTTTCAGTGCCATCTCACCTTGTATTATCTTGACTTTTCCATTTATTTGATTCGTAATTTCAAAAGACACATACATGCCTAGCATTCCGGCAAACGGTATGTAGCTAAGTCGCACCAATAAATCGCTGAACTCAATTGTACTGTATGGGTCAAGCACGAAAATGAGGACATATAAAATCAAATAGACGAATGTGGTCGTAATGGTTTGCTTTAGCGAGTACCTGAAGGCAATAGAAATCAACGATACATACCAAATTAGATGGAAAGGTGAACCCATGTAGCCAGTGGCAATAATCCAAAGTGTAGCCAACGCACCATCTGCCACAATAGTGAAATGAATGCTCCGTAGAACTTTAATCTTCTTGTACGGCTCGAAGAAAAAGGTGGCAAATGCATATATGTTGGCAACAATAACTATTGAAAATGCGAGCTCGTTATTGGCATGCGTCTGGTCCATAAACCATAGGTAAATTACAGAATGAAGAGGAACGATTAATGCACGAAGTATAGACACACGCTTTTCAGCGGTGAACATCTTCTGTTCAAACATTTTTGCAAGTAGCTGCTTCTCGGTCACAATAATTATTTATTCAACTCTCCTTGAACTATTAGTCCTACGCATTTCACGCAAAAGTGTTTGCTTTTTATTGACGAACCGCTTTAAATAGGTTGATATATCGTCCATTTACAACTAGCGCTGCATTAGAGATATTTATTCTAGGTGCTTAAGAACCAAGAAAATAGTTTTAAACGTGCCCCCTTATAACTATCAGTTCAAACGCGGTTTGTGAATGCGTAAATTCGGTGCTTCAAACGTTTA
>JBLIGB010000025.1:0-13074 GCA_047636795.1 Bacteroidia bacterium
TTGCATTGCAAAAATTGACCGATGCCTAGAAAGTTGTTAATTCGCAATACGCATCTATGACCAAACTTGCTCACATAATCAACCTTTTCCAACCTTCTGAAAACTCAGACTTAAAACTGGCGCAGGAAGTGACTATTGCTTCTATGATTCGTGCACGAAGCGAATACAAAAACTCATCGAAAGTTCAACTCCTTTCTGCGCAAACTGAATACGACAGAAAAGTTGTCCCTACTGAGTTTGTTGCGACTAAAAACCTGAACCGTGATGTAAGCGAGCTAGCCCATTTCAATGGTAAGATGCAACTACCAATTCTAAAGGATATTCTTGATCGCGCACATGAGGAATCTGATGCCGAGTACATAATTTACTCAAATGTGGATATCGGGGTTCAACCTGAATTCTATGACGAGGTAAACGAAATTATCAATCAAGGATATGATGCATTTATGATTAATCGTAGACGCATTTCTGAAAAATTTAAATCAGTTGAGGAATTGGATGAAATGTATTCCGAGCGTGGCAAGAAACATCCAGGGTTTGACTGCTTTGTTTTCAAACGCGAACTCTACCCTAAATTTTCGTTAGCGGAAGTCTGTATCGGGGTTCCTTTCGTAGAAATCACTCTTTCTCAAAACCTCTTCTGCTTTGCGGAAAAACCAAAGGTTTTCGAAGACGAACACCTCACTTTTCACATAGGAATGGAAATCTTTAAAGAGCGAGCTCCAATGGAATACTTCAACTACAACCAAGTTCAGTTTTGGCAAGCGATGACAGAAATCTGGCCGAAACTTGATTCTCGAAAATGGATGAAAGGCAACTGGTGGTTCCCGTTCAGAATAATCTATTGGGGTTTACACCCATGTTTTCCAATTAGACTGGCGCTGCAACTGGAATCAAGACGGTGGCGAGTCAGATGAACTTTGATTTGAAGTAGTCATCATCTCGGGAAATCCCTTTCATCAGGGCGCTACCTAAGTTATTGAGCTTCGATACGTGTTCAATAATCGTTTCACCACCATACATGTGTACCGATTGTAACCGTATTCTTTTCGTGATAGATTGAAAACTAGCCTCTGTAGCTGCATAATATTGGAACCCTTCAGGTTGTTCAGGCACCAACTCGTAACCCAGTTTTTGATTAAAAGAAATGGCACGCTGATTACCACTTTTAATCTTTGCCTTCAGTTGCTTAAGACCCAGCGCATGAAACGCTAATTCCATCATAAATAAAATTGCCAGCATAGGTTGAGGCATTTCCAAATAAGACGGTTCACCAATAAAAACTCCTGCTTCACCCGAAAGATTATCCAAGTCCACATCCTTGATATGAATGAGACCTATTGGGTAATCGTTGAAACTGATTACCCAATAGAGATTGGCTTCATAATCCATTGAATTGAACCATTGCTGTTGATCGGTTCTGGTTAAAAGTTCTTTGAACTGCATGTTATTCCGAACATAATCTTGATTCCGCCAAAGACGCACCATTTCCAAATGCTCGGACTTGAGAGTTTCGAGCGTGACGCCATAACGCAGCAGACGCATTATAGCTTGGTTTTGATTGAATAGACAGGTCGCTTGATTCTGTCTGCATAAATCCGACTGATGTAGGAGCCCAAAATGCTCAGACAGACCATGATTATTCCAGTGGTAAAGAAAATAGCGGTGATGAGAGAAGCAAAGCCTGCCTCGGCACCAATAACTAGTTTTTCATATAGAAAGTAACTTCCCAATGCAAAACACACAAAGGCCATCAACAACCCAGTATAGCTCATCATTCTGAGGGGGAAATCGGTGTAAAAAAAGAGCAATCTCATTGCAATTCCAGCCAGCCCAAAAAAAGAGTAGCCTGAACTTCCCTCGGTCCTCGATTCGTGTTTTACCTCTACACTTTCAATCTCATCGGTATACCAATGAATTACTTGGTTAAGAAAAAGTTGATCGTGTGCCTGTTTGTTGAGTTTTTCTTTTAGCTCTGGCGAAATGAGGCGGAAAGAAGAACCTATTTCAGCACCATCTACCCAATCAAAAATCTTCTTTATCATGTAAGAACCAATTCGCTTTGCAATCGGGTTGTTCTGTTTCGATATCATACCGAAAACTGCCGATGAACCATTCGATTCGTAAGCTCTCAATAGTTTTTCAATCTCTTCAGGTGGCGTTTGCAAATCATCATCAATTGTGATGACAACCTCTCCACGAGCATTAGTAATCCCACATACCGTAGCGGCATTCTGTCCGTAATTTCTTCCTAAACGAATAAGCGAAACCGTTTCTGGAAAAGCTTTCTTAATCGACTTCAGTTCATTCCAACTGGTAAGCGGACCACCATCTTCTACAAAAAGTACTTCGAAGGACTTATTCAATTTTGTAAGTGTATCTGCAACCCGTTGGTAAACAGGGCGCAGCGTTTCAATCGAATTGTAAACGGGAACTATAACGGTTATGTCGGTCTTTTCGATCAAACGTGAATCATTTCTGGACAAACGATATTTTCTGTCTCCAAAGTTACACTAGCCCAAGACAATCCAACACCAAATCCTGAAAGTATGAGACTTATGCGACCGTTTCGTAATTGTTTGGATAACTGCGAAACAAGTGTAACTGGAATAGTTGCACAGCTGGTATTCCCAAAATTACATAACGAACTTGGCGCTTGCTCAGGTTTGAATCCTGCCTTTCTTACAATTGAATTATTCAGCAACTGGTTTGCCTGATGAAGTACGAGGTAATCAAATGAATCAGCCGTTCGTTTTTGTTCTTCCAGCATTTCTAAGATGCTTTTTGCAACCGTTGAAAGTCCGAACGTGAACACGGCCTGACCATTCATACTCAAATGATTTTTCTGTCTTACAATTCCATCCGCTACATTTTCAGCAATCAGCGATTTTGAAGTTATTTGAGAACGGAATCCTCCGTCTGAAATGTGAATTGCTTTGAAGTCTTCGCCCTTTGAACCGAGTTTGAAATTCATTTCAGTGGCTGTTTCATCCAATTCAAAAGCAGTGGCTGAACCAGCATCCGAAAATATCGGCCAAATTGAATTGTCTTCGCGTGAAACCATTTTGGTTATCGTGTCACCAACTAAAAGCAACGCCTTCGAAATTCCATAGGCTTTCATCAAACCAGAAACGATGGACATGCCATAGACGTATCCGGCACAGCCCTGATTCACATCAATCACCATTGAACTTTGGGGCAAACCCAATCTAACCTGAAGCTGCGTTGCAGAACCCGGAACTAAATGGTCGGGCGTTTGACTCACAAAAACTAAAAGCTCAACATCTTCTGCATTCCAATTAAGTTCAGAAAGTAGTTTCGCGGCAGCCGATTCGCATAAATCAGATGCCGTAATTGAATCAGGAGCAACGTACCGATAACGAATACCTACCTGCTGAATAATCTCATTTTTGGCCTTATCAGACAGAGAGTCTAATTCTTGATTGTCTTCTCTGTTATTAGGAACAGCCGCTGATAGGCCAACCATTCGAACGCCTGTTACAACTAACCCAGACATACTTATTGCTTTAAGGTCAGCTGATGGAGATCCGAAACGGTCTGTGCAGCTCTGAAATCCCGTTCGGGAACGGTAATGCCGAAATGCTCATCAATGGCTGCAATTACGATAAGTGCCTGCATGGATGACCATTCTTCTAATTCTCTAAACTTGGAATCAGCAGTAATCATATCCCTTTCCTGAAAGAGGGAACTAAATACTTCAAGAAAATTCTGGAGGGTTGACAGGGTCATTCGTACGTATTACTCTAAGCGAATGTAATAATCTGAATATAAAAATCAGTCCACCGAAATCTTGAACCGCTTTATATAATCCTTATATCGCTCTTTTACCTTATTAGCATCTACCCCGTAATGTTCGGCAGTGTAGATGTGTTTACCACGATTATCAGGTCTATCACGATTCAAATAGGCATTCATTTTCTCCTCGTTAACTGGTGTTAGATCAAAATGAGAAGTGATTTTATTTACCGCTTCTACTGGCTCGTTCAGCAAGGTTTTGAAATTGACATCTAGAAAGCGCTCCTCTCCCACTCTCTCACGCACAGCCAAACCACGCTCTATTCCTTGTATAAATCTATCCTCTATGTAAGGACCTAATTCCTTCGGTTCAAACTCGCCATAAAGCAACCGCCAATTAAGCGAAGCCAAACTGCAATAACTTGGAATGCTGCGGCTTGGGTCGCGATGTGTCCAAACAATACAAGCATCTGGAAAAACATTTAAAAGTGCATCTAAATGCCACATGTGGTCTGGGCATTTCAATATCAGTTTCTTATCAGGAACGCGATGAACCATTACCTGCAAATACTTCTTGTATTCCTCATAGGCTGGTTTCATATCGTGCCCAAGAATGAACTTTCCATAACCTGGCCAACGACTTGTTGTTTCCCAATTCGGAACAGTAAACTGCGGTATAAAAAGCGACCAACATTCTTCCAGCGAATCGTGACGCACTTCATGAATGAATTTCATTTCAGGCACTACAAAATTCGCAATAGCTAATCGCATCTTAGTAGTTCGCTGTCTACTCGCCACGTCTTTTTCAGGATTATCAGAAACAGGAATCGGGCTAGCTAATTCCCAAAACTGGAGTGCACGTCTGTCTTCGCTTAAATGTAGAAGATTTTGCAATAATGTAGTTCCCGTACGTGGAAATCCAACAATAAAAACCGGTCGTTCAATCTTCACATCGGCCACCTCAGGGTGCTTCTTCCAATAATCAAGCATTTTCAAACGATTTGATAACGCATCAATTCCAATCCCCGTAGACGAAAGTTTTCCGAAGTTGGTCACAGGAGAATCGTTAACAGCTTTCGTCAATTCATCCATACCAATTCTGTGCATTCCATCTCCAAGATCAGAAAGCCCCGTTCTGCGCATTGCTTTCTTGGTAATTGAATCTCCATCAACTTTTTTAGGAGTAATTCCGAAAGACTGTAATATCCCGATAATAGCATTGAGAATGCGCATCGGCAATTTGTATGAATTTTCACGTACTCTTTTTGCCAAAACCTAGACTGAATTAGAACGGCCAAGTTATTGAATCTGTAGGTTCTTTGCTTGACATCAGTTTGAACTATTTTCGCGTGCCGAAATGAAAAATCAACAGGCCATATCTGCGGGGCACGAGAAGACGCTGGAAGTAGCCAAGGAAATACTTCTGGCTGGTGGAAATGCGTTTGACGCCAGCATTGCCGCATCATTTGCCATGTTTATTACCGAACCGTGCATGGCTTCGGCTGGTGCCGGAGGTTTTGCTCTTTGTCTCAAGAATGGATGTACACCAGTTATGTTGGATTTCTTCACGCAAACTCCGCGTAATAAACCAGAACTGGAAAACCGTGACTTCTATCCGATTAACGTGAATTTCGGAATTGAAATAGAGACGTTTCATGTAGGACTGGCTTCATCTGCGGTACCAGGAACCATTGCAGGCTTATATGAAATGCATCGGCAATTCGGATCTATGCCGATGTCAGAATTATTAGCGCCAACTATGGACCTTGCAAAGTCGGGCGTCATACTCAATACATTCCAAAGCATTGATTTGGAATTACTGGAAGTAATCTTCCGAGTAGACGCGAGTGTCAAAGACGTTTTCTTTAATGGTGACGAGCGAAAAAAAGAAGGCGACCTACTTCACTTTCCGCATTTCGGAAGCTTTCTCGAGTTTTTGAAATACGAAGGAGAAAACGGCTTTTACAAAGGTGAAATTGGTAGAAAGGTCAGTTCCGATTCTAAAGAGAGAGGCGGTTATTTACGGAGAGAGGATTTTGAAAATTACCGTGCAGTCTGGCGAAAGCCATTGAATATTCCTTGGTGCAATAAAGAGCTTTACCTTCCTAACGGTCCAAGTTTAGGGGGAGCCATAATGGCACTAATTTTTGGTTACTTGGATATTTACGATGGGGATTGGATAAAAACCATAACACAGGTAAAGAGTCGCTATCAGCATCCACGAGACATTTCAAAACGGCTGAAAACACTGCATCCAGAACTTGATTTTCACCTAGAGGGGCATGAAGTTTCCACTAAGGGAACTTCTCATTTCAATGTGCTGGACAAATGGGGTAATGCCGTAAGTTTCACTACTTCTATGGGTGAGGGCAGCGGCTATTTTATTCCCGAAACCAACATGCAGATGAACAACATGATGGGCGAATCCTTTCTGCTGCCTGATGGTTTCCATTCATGGCAGGAAAATGTTCGACTTAATTCGATGATGACGCCAACTATGGTTTTGGATGGTGATGGTAAATTCTGCTACTCAGGCGGTTCTGGTGGTGCAGGCCGAATTCCGTTCATGATCTCTCAGGTTATCAAAGCACTCTTTGACCAAGACATGAACCTTGAGGACGCAACGAAAAAATCGCGGGTGCACGTTCAGGAAGATTTGATTCATTTTGAAAAGGGCGCTTTACTCACGCCTCACAGTTTCGAAAAGACCAAAGAATGGGATTACAAATCACTGTTCTTTGGAGGTGTTCATTCCGTATTCCAAGGAAAAAACGGCAACCTTCAAGCAAGTGGCGATGCTAGGCGATACGGTGTGGCCGAAGTATTCTAAATAAATAGAAATTAAAAAAGGGAGATTCCAAAATCGGAATCTCCCTTGCTATTAGCGGATTAACGTAATCGTTCCTGTTTGGTTGAAGTTGCCTTCACTGTGCGGATTTAAAACGTTGAAAAGGAAGTTGATTTTAATGAGGACGGAGATTTGACCCCGGATAAAGTCCAGAAAATGATAAATATGTTTATGGAAGGAGATTCCACCTATTCGTCAGAACGCATTTATGAATTAATTGACCTGTACTTTGACTAAGTACGGTTAATCAACCTTTAAAATGCGCCCTTCTAACGGATGAAGGACGCTGGAGTTCTGAATCGAATGCGTGCTAAAAATCACTTTTGAAGGTACTTCTTTAAGTTCAATTTCGCGTTCTGAGAAATTCATCAGAACAAGAAATTTATCCCCGTCTAATTCGCGATGGAATGCAAATAATTTTCCATTGCTCAACTCTTCATCAACCATAAAATTTCCTTGCTGTAAAACTTGATTTTCGTTCCTGAATTTAATAATGTGCTTGTAGAAATTCATTAACGATTCTTCATCACCCTCCTGAACCGATACGGCTTTAGCTTCATAGTTTTCAGATACGGGCAACCAAGGATTTCCAGAAGAAAATCCAGCATTGGTAGTTGTATCCCAAAGCATGGGTGTTCTACATTCATCTCGGTTAAGCGATTGCCCCGTCCAGTTTACCATAAACTGCGGAATGGCCTTATAGCGCTGCGCCAACGGATCCTTTCCTGTTTTAAGCGGCAGCATCGGCTTTTCTATACCAAGCTCTTCGCCATAATATGTGAACGGAATTCCTCTTACCGAAAACTGAAAGAACGCCAACAATTTCGCCTTGCGAACATCATTTCCTAAAGGCGTAATACTGCGTCTTCTATCATGATTGCTGAATACGTAAGTTGGAATAAAAGGACTTGGGAAGTTGTGCTCAAACTCTTCCACCATCTTTCGCCATTTCTGAGCTTTAAAAGGTGTTGAAAGTGTCTGAAAAAGGAAAATCGTGTGAAGGCCATTTTTCCCATTGTAAGCGCAGAACTTCTTGGTCGTCTCCACATCACCAAACACTTCTCCAATTACGAATCTGCTGGGCTTTTGAAATGAATCTACCACGGATCGCAATTCAGTGGCAAACTCAAAACTTTCTTCCTGATTTACGTTGTATTTCATTTTCTGAAAGAAGCCATCGGGCGATTCCTCAGACGGAATAATCTTTAAACTACTAGGGTTGTTGTGGAACGAAGTATCCTCGTAAATGGAGTTGAAAATATCTAGGCGGAAGCCATCAACGCCTTTGCTCAGCCAATGTCTAGCCACGTCTAGCATTGCGTCTTTCACCTTCGGATTACTGTAGTTCAAATCGGGCTGAAAGTCTAGGAACGAAGCCCAATAGAATTGCTTTCGACCTTCATGCCAATGCCAACCGTTCCCTCCTATCGTAGCTTTCCAGTTATTAGGCGGTTTCTGTCCATTCTTACCCTTCCCATCTTTCCACACATACCAATCTACTTTGGAATTGTCTCTACTTGAAGATGACTCCTTAAACCAATCGTGTTCATCTGATGTGTGATTCATAACCAAATCAAAGACAATTCTCATGTCTCTTGCATGAACTTCTTCAATCAGCCTCAGACATGTTTCCATATCACCATATTCTGGCGCAATGGCGGTATAATCACTTATGACATAACCAAAATCTCGCTGTGGACTTGCAAAAAATGGCGATATCCAAATCGATTCAAAACCTAGAGACTTTATGTAGTCTAGCTTCTGAATTATCCCGTTCAAATCGCCTAATCCATCGCCATCGGTATCATAAAACGAGCGTGGATAAATTTGATAAACAGTGGTCGATTTCCACCAATCTTGATCAGGCGTTTGAGCATCAGTAAGCGTGCTAAAAAAAAGCAAAATAGAAAGAACCGTAAGGTGTATAAGTCGTAACATCAGAGCAAAATTACGCTACCGAAACTGTTCTTCAGCTATCTGGAGTTATTGTAATGTGCAAGCTCAAGAAGCTTATCTCTTCATCAACAGAGTCAATATTATACTCCAGCTTGCTGCGACTTCGCCTGTAAATATCCAAAAGGCCGAGTCCAGCACCGCCTTTTTCAGAGTATGTAGATTTTCCGAGCTTGTTGCTATAAACCTCCCGCATATCGTTATAGTCAATCTCGTTTATTTCAGCAATTTTCCTTTGTAGCGAGGGGACTTTTGAGTTAAGAATCTTATTTCCAGTTATGATGAAAAAGTTATCCTCATGTCTGCCCATCAACAATAAACTAGCTACATCTTTATCCGAATTATCATCAATATCTGCATGGTTTACAATATTTTGTAAGCACTCCACCAGTATGTTAAACACACGTTTCCTGAGTTTTTTCTCTTCTCCGCTCTGAATCAACTTCATTTCTGTAATGGAAAGAAGTTGCTGAACCGTGGCTTCCGTAATATGATCGCGATAAGCCAAAAGCAACTCATTTTCCGACATCATGTGGTCGATGTCAAAATATTGGTCAACGTAGCTCAATGGGGTGGTTTTTTGGTTGAGGCAATCCGAATTGGTTGAATGGAATACGGCATTCTTTTAAAAAAGTTGCCGTGTAATTCAATTTACCTTGCGTTTGGTTAATGGATACTTTTGCGGAATGAAAGTTAGTGGACTTAGTGAGCAGATGTCGACCTTATTGAATGAAGGAAAAGCACTTCCCATTATGGAGGATTTCTACACCATACAAGGTGAAGGGTTTCATACTGGGAAAGCTGCATATTTCATCCGTATTGGCGGCTGCGATGTTGGCTGTCATTGGTGTGATGTCAAGGAGAGCTGGGATGCATCTATTCATCCATTGGTAGAAATTAACCAAATTGTAGCTAATGCTTGCCAGCAACCCTCCAAAGTTGTTGTGGTTACTGGAGGAGAACCGCTAATCTTTAACCTATCTGAACTAACCAATGCATTATCTGAAAGTGGAATCCAGATTCATGTAGAAACCTCTGGGGCATATTCGTTTTCCGGTAAGTTCGATTGGGTTTGTCTATCTCCAAAAAAGAACGCTCCACCAAAGTCCGAATACTACAAGTTGGCTGACGAATTAAAAGTGATTATATATAACAGGCACGATTTTAAATGGGCTAATGAGCATGCTGCCAATGTTTCTGATGATTGCGTACTCTATCTTCAACCCGAATGGAGCAAGCGAGAGGAAATGATGCCGTTTATTACAGAATACGTAATGAAGAATCCTAGATGGAATATTTCCATTCAGACGCATAAATACATGAATATCCCTTGAGATATTTGATTATCATATTGGTTACAACCTGCTTGGCTTTCTCCACAGAAAGTATGGCGCAGCGCGACTATACTACGAAGTCTAAGAAGGCTATCAAGCACTTTGAAGAGGCACTCAAGTATTACAGTTCTAAGCGCAACGAAGAAGCGCTGGAAATTCTCCAAAAAGCCCTGAAAGCAGATGAGAATTTTGTTGAAGCACACATGGTTTCTGGCGACTGTTATACCGACTTGAGGGACTATGCCAATGCTATAAAGGAGTATCAGAAAGTTGTTGATTTAGCGCCTGATTTTCTGTCTACCTCTTATAAGCAACTGGCGGATGTTCAATTTAAAATAGGTGATTACGAGTCTGCGTTTTCCAACTATGAAATATTCATGACGAAAAAGCGTGTCAATCCGCAAATAAGAGAAAAAGCGGAGCGATATATGAAAAATGCGGAATTCGGTGCCGTTGTGAAAAAGAAGCCCGTTCCATTTGAACCGAAAAACTTAGGGGAATCAGTAAATACCGATCAGTATGAATATTTCCCTGTACTTACTGCAGATGAACAAACCCTTGTTTTCACCAGGAACCAGCGTTCGCAAAGAGGCGATTACCAAGAAGACTTTTACGTGAGTGTGGCAAATGAAGATGGCAACTGGGCTCGTGCAAGAAACCTAGGAGAGCCGATAAACACGGCTGATAACGAAGGTGCCCAAACCATTACAGCGGATGGACAACAGTTGTTCTTTATTGGATGTAATAGAAAAACAGGAAAAGGCAGTTGCGATATTTATCATGCTTTCCGAAATGGCAGCAAATGGGGAATGCCGCAAAACCTCGGTAGCCCTGTAAACACGTCAAAGTGGGAAAGTCAGCCAAGTGTTTCTGCTGATGGCAAAACGCTCTATTTCGTAAGTAACCGTAGCGGTGGGGCTGGCGGAATGGATATTTGGGTTACACAACTTGCTCCAAATAACGAATGGACCGTTCCTAGGAATTTAGGAGATGCAATTAACACGCCTTTTTCAGAGGAAACGCCTTTTATTCATCCCGATGGAAAAACGCTTTACTTCACTTCTAACGGACATCTTGGAATGGGAGAAAAGGACATTTACGTTACCAGAATGGATTCTGACGGAAACTGGTCTGAGCCTAAAAACCTTGGTTATCCGATAAACACTTGGGATGACGAGCAAGGGCTTTTTGTTGCTGCCAGCGGGGAAAACGCCTATTTTAGTTCAGATAGAAAAGGTGGTTTTGGTAAGCTCGATCTTTACTCTTTCAAACTTTACGAAGACGCTCGGCCAACACGTGTAACTTACGTGAAAGGGAGAGTAAAAGACAAAGAAACAGGTAAGCCATTGGGTGCCAAATTTGAATTAATTGATCTTGCCACTTCTGAAGTGGTTATCGAATCTAGCTCTGACAAAGTTGATGGTAAGTTTTTGGTCACATTACCCGTAAATCATGAATATGCTTTGAATGTTTCCAAAGACGACTACCTTTTTTATTCAGAACACTTCTCGCTTCCGAATCAACAAGACATTACCAAGCCTTACAGAATGGATGTGGAATTACAACCAATCAAGTTTGGTGAGAAGGTGGTTCTCAAAAATATTTTCTTTGAAACGGCTTCATATGAACTACTTCCAGTATCTACTGTTGAGTTGGGCAAACTTGTTGACTTCATGAATAACAATTCTACTATTAATATAGAAATTGGGGGACACACAGATAACATTGGAAAACCCGAAAACAACCAACTTCTCTCTGAAAATCGTTCTAAATCCGTTCGTCAGTATCTCATTGACCACACCATTTCTGAAGGCCGAATTCAGTATAAAGGATACGGTGAAAAGCAGCCGGTTGACACCAACGAGACGTCTGAGGGGAGAGCAAAAAATCGAAGAACAGAATTCAAAGTACTAAGCGGTGAATAAAAACTTGTTTCTAATAGTTCTAATCGCAACGATTAGCTGTGCAGTTCAAGCACAAAGTGTTAAACATTCTATTTATTTAATTGGCGATGCTGGAAATGACACTCTTCCAGGTCCAGCACTTAGAATGCTGGAAGCAGAGCTAGATAGCAACAAGAATAGCACAGTTATTTTTCTTGGCGACAACATTTACCCTGCCGGATTAGAAGGAAAAGAAGGCAACAAAAAGAAGCACCTTTCAGAAATGAAGCTGCTTTCTCAGTTAAATAGAACCAAGGGGCACACGGGTCATGTTTTTTGGGTTCCAGGAAATCATGATTGGAAGGCTGGGCGGTGGAAAGGTCACTGGCTGGTACAAAAAGAAGCTGATTTTGTAGAGTCTTATTACGCGCAAAATAATTCTATCAAGAATGATTCGGGACATGTTTTCATGCCAAAAGGAGGGCTTCCCGGTCCAACGCTTGAATCGATAGAGGAACACGATATAAGCATAATTGCCATTGATATACAGTGGTGGCTTCAGGACCAATTCTTTCATAAAGTGCCAACGGAATATGGGTTGAACAAACGCAAAATGGAACAGCGTTTTTTAGATCGACTTGACTCGCTTATTTCGCAATCAGTAGTGGATGGAAAGCTTACTATGATTGCAGCACATCATCCCATGTTCAGCAACGGACATCACGGAAGTCCAAAGCAACCGTTCCGCTTCATTTTCAATTGGGTGCCACCTTTTCAGCTTTTCGGCCTCATTGGACTAAATAGAGCATTGGTTCAGGATATTCCGCAACCACGATATAAGCGTATCAGAAACAGGATTTTGAAAGTCTTGAACAAATATGAAAACCTTGTATACGTTTCAGGACATGATCACAACCTGCAATACCTTAAAAAAGACAACAATCATTATTTAGTAAGCGGTGCTGGCAGCAAACGCACGCCCCTCGCTGGAGACAGATATGGCGCAACCTACATGGACGATCGGAACTATGGTTTTATGCGCTTAGACATGATGGATAATGATACGATAATCTGTCATGTTTACGGCCATACAAAAAGCGGCATCATTCACTCGTTTGTATTGGAATAGTTGCCCGTTTATCCGGGAACTAATCAAAAACGTACACGTCAAAGATTCGCTCAAAGCGAGTAGTTTTCGTTAGACTCAATTCATCTTCCAACGTTTCTAAGATGTGGTTCTCAGGAAAGACAAACCTAGAGTCTGCATCCAGGTAGATAATGCGTTTTTTTTGTCCCAAAT
>JBLIGB010000026.1:0-12860 GCA_047636795.1 Bacteroidia bacterium
CACAGCGGTCTTCCACTAGCGGAGCACAGATGAGTCCACGTCCGTGAGTTGCCATGAAATTGATCATTTCAGGAGTGACGGAACGTGCTGCAGCTACAAAGTCCCCTTCGTTTTCGCGGTCTTCATCATCAACAACAATGATGATTTTTCCGTCTTTAATATCTTGAATAGCAGATTCAATGCTGTCCAGTTTTATCTCTTCTTCAGTCATTTTCTAAAATTGAGCTCAAAGGTACTCAATCAAAACACCTTAAGAAGCCTAACTGTTCAGATAGAGTTGCCCCTTATTTACAATACCTATTGGAAGACCCGTCATTTCTTTGCCGATGAGAGGCGAATTCTTTGAACGACTCTTGATGTCCTTCTTTTCATAAATCCATTTGAGTGAAAGGGTGAAGATGGTGATTTCCGCTTCGTCTCCTTCCTTAATTGTTGGTGTGTCAAGATTCAAAACCTTGCGCGGACCAACGGTAAACCGATTGATGAGGTCTTCCAATTTCATCTTATTCGAAAGGGCTTTCAAAGCTGTGGAGAATGCAGTTTCCAATGAAATGATTCCAGCTTCTGCAATGCTGAATTCGGAAAATTTAGCTTCAATTTCACATGGTTCGTGATCTGAAATGATGGAGTCAATCGTTCCATCTGCAATCCCAGCAATCAATGCTTGGATGTGTTCTGTGCTTCTGAAAGGCGGAACAACTTTGTAGTTCGGTTCAAAGTCGACAATAGCTTCATCCTCTATAGATAGGTGATGTGCAGGGGTGCTTGCGGTCACTTTTAAGCCTTTTGCTTTTGCTGCGCGAATAAGTTCAACCGAACCTTTTGTGGTGATATGTGAGAAGTGAATCGCTACATCAGAATATTCTGCCAAATAAAGATCACGCGCAACAACAACCTCTTCAGCCAAGGCGGGAATTCCTTTCAGGCCGATACTCGTATTCATTTCGCCTTCGTGCATCTGTCCGCCGGCAGAGAGCAATTCATCTTGACAGAACGTGTAGAATGCCAGATTCAGATTCTTACTGTACAGTAACGCTAGATTCTGAAGTTTCGTGTTCTCAATCGTGTGTTTTCCGTTGCTGACAGCTACTGCACCCGAAGTCTGCATGTCAAACATTTCGGCTAGCTCTTCGCTTTTCAACCCTTTGGTGATGGCGCCAATCGGAAGTGCGTCCACAACATGATTTTCAGCCTTGTTTAGAAGATAAAGAATACCTGATTTACTATCAACAACTGGATTCGTTTGTGGTGAAACAGCCACTTTGGTGAATCCACCTTGAGCAGCTGTATTCAAACCTGATTCAATATCTTCTTTGTATTCCTTTCCTGGATCGCCAAATGTGGCATGTAGATCGACCCAACCCGTTGAAATATGAAGATCGTCTCCTTCAAATACGTCATCAACTCCAGTGGGATCTAGGTCTTTTCCGATGGTTGTGAAAACACCATCTGTAATAAGAACGTCCATAACCTTTCCGTTGTGTTCGGAAGTTGGGTCGATAATCTTGGCAGCGCGAATGAGTATTTGCATGGCTAGAGAATTCGGATCAAAACGGTTTCAAACAAGAGGCAAATCAGGGCAAGTAAGATAAGCAAGCGCCAAAGCTGTTTCCCATCGTGTAATTCTTGAACTTTATTCGCAAGCGATTTGGTGCTTCCTTCAACGATTTTAAGATTGGGAATGCCGAGATCTCTCGCAATCTGAACGAACTCTTCTGTAGTGAGGAAGCTCATATCGCTCTCGGCACGGTTAAAGTTGAAGCTTAATGGTTGCAAGGTGTCGCCTTTTGCGGAACGCAATAGATAATGCCCGTCCGTTCTAATTTGATCGTGTACGAAAACACCATTTCCTTCTGCTCTCGCAACGCGTTCTGGAATGAAAGAGCCATTGTTTTCTGAACTTGTGATTTCTAGCGTCTCTGAGTTTTCCAATCGAGAGCTGATTGGAATGAGCTCATCGGAACCAATAATCTCCGAACTTATTCCATTGGTAACGCTGTTCAAAGCGATGTTGTAAAACGCAGGAACGAATAGCGCATGCCGATGGAAGTTTGTCCAATTATCACGTAATGGTGCAGAAAGCACATAGCAGTTTCCCTTGTCTTTTCGGTAGGAGGAAAGTAGCGACCCGCCATTCCCCAAGGTCAGCAAGCGTTCAGAAGAAGCAGTCGTTCGTGTTTCTGTGCTGAAATGTTTGCTTACAGATGGAAGGTCTATTCGGTCTTCCCATTCGGTAAAAACGTTCTTAAAAACTTTGCTTTTCAAATTCAGCCCTTCCACCTTCAGTTTGGAGCTATCTAATTCAGCAAATTTCTCTGCTCCAATTGCTAGCAGCAACTCATTGGTTGAATTCAAATTACGTTTTTCTGAGGGAATAAAAAGCAAACTTCCACCTGCGGAAACGAACTTCATCAATTCCTGAATCATTCCTGAAGAGAAATTCGAAACCTCGTTGAGAACGACCAAATCTGTAGTGCTGAGCACCGAATAATCCAGCGCTCCATCTGAAACCTGTGTAACCGAAAAGTTCGGTTCGGAGTCGAAAAGTTTGGCAACCGCATTGGATGCCGATTGGCCGTTTACACTGAGAATACTGATGGCATTAGCCAAATTAAATGACAAATAATAATGGTCATCGTAGGTAATCGGATAATCCTGAATTGAGACTTCAGCCAATTGCAACCCGTTGGCCGCGTTGGTGAAATTCAAGACCAGATCTTCAAAGCTTTTAGCTGAAACATTAGTCGTGCCTACTGAACGTTGCACTCCGTTCAAAGTCAATTTCACCGATAGGTTTTCAATGTTTTTTTCGCCTGCGTTTCTGATTCGGACATTCACGTAATCTGGTTGGAGCGATAGACGGGAGGGCGATTCGAACCAACAACTATCGATGTAGATGTTCGATTCAATCTCTGATTGCACAGGAACGATGTAAATACTCAATAGTGAATCGACTGAAGATTCTTTCGGAGTGGATGTTTTGGCCTGTAAGTCAGAGATAAAATAAAGGCTGCAAGGTGCCATTGCATCGAAGACCGAAGAAGCACGCGACACCACATCATCAAAGTTTCTTACTTGCGGAGAAGATTGAACTGAGGCCACTTCATTCTTGAATTCTTCAAACGAAAGGTCGCGAAAATGAGTTGCTGAGAAATCGTTAGTTAGTAAGTGTAATTCAGCACCATTCGCGTAAGCGGAACCGACTTCAATGGCTTTAGCCTTAGCTTCTTCGAGCAGATTTCCAGTTTCTCCATCGGCACTCATGCTAAATGAGTTGTCGATGTAAACCACCACGGAGTTGGAAGTTGCGGTGGCCTTGCTTCCAGTTGGAATCACAGGTCGTGCAAATGCCATCACTAAAAAGATGATGGCTAGGATTCGTGAAAGAAGAATAAGCAGGTTTTTGAGTTTGTTCCTGCTTTTGGTTTCAATCTCAACATCTTTCAGAAAACGGATGTCCGAGAAGTAAACCTTCTTGAATCGTCTGAAATTGAATAGATGGATGATAATCGGAACCGAAATTGCAGCGAGCGCAAACAGGAATTCGGGATAGGCGAAACTCATTAAAGTGCGAAGTTAATAAAAGGGTTAGAGAAAAAAGTAGAAAAGGTAAAAGGCGAAAGCCTTATTTCAACGTCTTTCAACATGGTTTGTTTTTCTTTTTTTCATCATTCTTAAGTAGGATATTCCATCCTTACGTGATAGATATTCAGTAGTTTTTTCTTGAAAATGGAACGTGCTTCCGTGATGTCACGAAGTGTTATGTTGGCGCTATCAAACTGCCCTTCATTGAATTGACGGTCGATAATGGAATCGACTAACTTACCCACGGAATCTACTGTGTATGCCGTTAAACTTCGACTTGCAGCTTCAACGCTATCTGCCATCATTAAAACAGCCATTTCTTTCGTGAATGGCTTTGGCCCAGGATAGCTGAAGTGCTCTTTATCTAACTCACCTTCAGGAAAATTAGAGAGATATGATTTGTAGAAATATTGAACGGTTGATGTTCCGTGATGCGTTCGAATGAAGTCGATTAGTGGTTCGGGCAGCCTGTTTTTCTTTGCTAATTCAATTCCCTTGATTACGTGGTTGATAATAATCTTGGTGCTTTCTTCAAACGAAAGGTCATCGTGCGGATTGACCCCCGTGACCTGATTTTCCACGTAATACATTGGAGCGTGAAGCTTTCCGATATCATGATACAAGGCTCCCGTTCTTACTAAAAGTGCGTTACCACCAATTTCATAAATAACTGTTTCAGCTAAGCTTGCTACCTGCAATGAATGTTGGAAAGTTCCAGGTGCCTCTGATGCCATCTGGCGAAGCAGTTTGTGATTGGTGTTGTTTAGTTCAAGTAGTGTGACTTCAGAAATGAATCCGAAAAACTTCTCGAACAAAAAGATGAGAGGGTAGGCAAGAAGAGTGAGTCCAACGCTGCCTGCAAACCAGGCGAACATGCTCAGGTCTATGTTCCTGATATTGCCTTCTTGCATGATTGCGATGCTGAAATAACTCGCGCTGTAGGTCACGAAAACAATCAGCATGGAAACGAACAATTGTGAACGGTTCTGAAGGCTGAGCAGCGAGAAGATGGCAATGATGCCCGCAATCAATTGCAGAAACATGAACTCGAAACCATTTGGAGCTTCAAAACCAACAATTATGAGCCCAACGATATGCGCAAATAGTGCAATTCGGCTATCGAAAAAGCTTCTAACAATTACGGGGAGTAGGCAAAACGGAACGAGATACAGATTGATATTCGGAATACGTTGGACAAGACTGGACGTCACAATCATACCAAGAATCAGCATTAATAGAAACGTGACTCGCCAGTTATTCTGCGCAAGATCGCTTCGATATTTAACGAGAAACATGTAAAACATGGTCAGCACAATCGAGACCATGATGAGCTGCCCGAGAAGAATAAGGGAATAACTGCCAGTAGACCCCAGCCGCGATTGATATTCTTTTCGCAATGATTCGAGGACGAGAAATTTCTCGCTATCAACCATATCACCACGACTGATAACCATCAAACCCAGCGGAATCATACCTCTAGTAGAGGAGAGCGAATTCAATTCCTCATTCAGACCGCGTTCAGTAGTTTCAAGATCAAACTCCACATTCTGAATAAGGTTTTCTGAAAGGATATTACCGACCAAGTTATCCTGAATCCCATTAAAATTTTTGAGTTCTTTCTTGATTTGATTGTACGCTGTTCTCACCGTATAAAACTGATTCAAATTGACCTGCGTGGCTAGATTTCCTTTGACTAGATAGACTAATTGTCCATCTTTAAGATTATCCAGTTCATTAGTCTTCCTTAAAATTCCTTGAGCGTAAATTGAATTCAAGATAGACTGGCCGGCAGAAAGATTCCTGTCAAGCTTTTTCAGTGACTGCGTTTTACTTGAGTCAGCTTTAAACACAGCAATAAATTTGGATTCAAAGCCAGCCTGTGCTTTTTTCTTGGCTAACTCATCCAACTTTAGGTAAGTTTTTGCTTCATCTTCGATTTGCTTGATTTCAGCGTCTAACTCATCGGTTGACTTTTCGATGGCGAAGTTGAATGGAGCCACCAAATCCTCATGGCTCCACGGCCGACCTTTCTGATACTCATATTTGAACTTGCCCTCCTTTGGCAATAACATCACAATTAGCAGTCCTGTGATGATGAACAGCACAGCGCGCTGCAGCTTTTCGTGATTGTTGCGTATGTCTGAGAGGAAATTCTTCATTAATCAAGCCACTAAGCTAAGCGAATTATCGTGTTTGAAAGAGGTAACCCCAAGGTCATTTTCCATGGACGATAAATCACTACTTTCGCACGATATTGAACTGATTATCTGTTATTGGGTTGGTAGTTATCAAGGTGTGAAACCCGTTGAGTATCGCAAAAACATACAAGTTAAAACGCAAGATGAAAGAAGTATATATCGTATCAGCAGTCCGTACTCCATTGGGGAGTTTTAATGGAAAATTATCTTCTGTAGCAGCGCCAAAATTGGGTGCAACCGCTATTAAAGGTGCCGTTAGCGCTGCAGGAATTGATCCAAACGAGGTTCAGGAAGTATTTATGGGAAACGTGCTGTCGGCAGGATTAGGGCAAGCTCCAGCCAGACAGGCAGCCATGTTCGCAGGTCTTCCGAATACAATACCAGCAACCACGGTTAATAAGGTATGCGCATCAGGAATGAAGGCGATTATGCTCGGAGCTCAGAGCATCATGCTTGGAGATAACGATGTGGTTGTAGCTGGCGGAATGGAGAATATGAGCTCAGTGCCACATTATTTACCTGGTTCTAGAACTGGAACCAAGTTTGGTAACATCACTATGTTGGATGGCTTGGCTTACGATGGCCTTCGCGATGTGTATAATGATTATGCCATGGGAATGGCTGCAGAGTTGTGCGCAACGGATCATAAGATTAGCCGCGAGGATCAGGATGCGTACGCTATTCAGAGCTATAAACGTTCAGCAGCCGCTTGGGATGCAGGAGCTTTCAAAACTGAAATTGTTCCAGTGGAAGTTCCGCAGAGAAGGGGAGACGCTTTAGTTGTTGATACGGATGAAGAGTTTACGAATGTGAAAATGGAGAAAATTCCAGCTTTGCGTCCGGCCTTTACGAAAGAAGGAACTGTAACAGCGGCAAATGCTTCTACCATGAATGATGGTGCGGCAGCAGTTGTTTTGATGAGCAAAGAAAAAGCGGAAGCATTAGGGATTAAGCCATTGGCAAAAATCACTTCGTTTGCAGATGCTGCTCATGCACCAGAATGGTTCACAACGGCCCCATCTAAAGCATTACCTAAAGCATTGGATAAAGCAGGATGGACATCAGAAGAAGTGGACCTTTTTGAAATTAACGAAGCATTTTCAGTAGTTGCATTGGCAAACAACCAGATTATGAATCTGGATGCAAGCAAAGTAAACGTGAACGGAGGAGCAGTTTCATTGGGTCATCCACTTGGATGTTCTGGTGCACGAATCATCGTTACCCTTATTCATGCATTGAATAATAAAGGATTGAAGAAAGGCGCGGCTGGCATCTGTAATGGTGGCGGTGGCGCTAGTGCCCTAACTTTAGAAGTGATTTAATACAATCGAATGCCAACATACGGCATCTGTAATCTGAGTGTAATCCCGTGTAGGGAAGAGCCTTCCGACAAGAGTCAGATGGTTACGCAACTTCTATTTGGAGAAAGCTTTGAGGTGCTTGCTAAACGCAAACAATGGTGTCAAATTCGAAATGGATTGGACGGCTACAAAAGCTGGATTGATGAAAAGCAGTTTGTTGAAATTGAAAAAAATGCATTCGAAACTCTGAATAAGAAACTACCTGTTTGTGCGTCTGACCTCGTTCAATTGGTGAAGCACAAACAATCAGGTTCAATGATTCCTGTATTGGCGGGAAGTTCGCTTCCAAATTATCGTCAAGGACATATTGCTTTTGGTGATGAATCTTATGAGTTTGATGGCGAGATTAATCATCCCGAAACAGATGAGGCACGCAAGCAATTGGTCGAGTTGGCAATGGTTTTTAGAAACGCCCCTTATTTGTGGGGTGGTCGTTCACCGTTTGGTATAGATTGTTCAGGTTTGATGCAAGTGTTGTACAAAATGGTTGGTATTCCGTTACAACGGGATGCATATCAACAGGCAGAAGAGGGCTACACGCTGAGTTTTGTAGAGGAATCTGACCTAGGCGATCTTGCTTTCTTCGATAATGACGAAGGACACATTATACACGTAGGAATGATGGTTGGCGAAAACGCCATTATCCATGCAGCAGGCAAAGTGCGAATCGATAAGCTCGATCATCAAGGCATCTTTAATGTTGAAACAGGAAAGTACACCCATAAACTCCGGTTAATTAGACGGGTGTTGGATTAAATATCCGTATTCAACAGTTATTTCTGTTCAGTATATATGCCTCAAAATGGCAAAGCGAACCACAATAACCAACGGATTAAGACCGTGGAGATATCTCTTTGGGGTTCTTGGTGTTTTCTTCTTTATCCATATGCTGCAAAACTTAGAATTTACAAGCAGCGCGATTATTTTTCTTGTTTTGTTCGTCCTATTTTGTTTGCTGTATTTCTCACGTTGGGTCAGTTTCGATGACATGCTTATATATCGCACTTTTGGAAGAGCGGATAAGGCCGTCTCCTTTACACGCATCGAAAGCGTTACGAGAAGTAGGATGAAACTGAATGGTAATCGAATGTGGAAGGTTACCTATTTAGATGAAGCGGAACAGGAGAGCAAATTCTGGTTTTTAGAGGGTGTTTTTCAATATGGGAGGACTGAGGAATTTATTAAAGCAGTTCAGCTTGTTCAGCCCTCCGTTGTTGTTTGGACACATCCGTTTTTGGGTCACCCGATAGAAGGTGATGGCTAATTGCTTTCCGAAGCTTCTAAACGCGTAATTGTTTCTACACCTCGCATCATGCAATAGGCCGTTACTAATTGCTTATTACCTTCAACTATTTCCTCGGTCACGAAATACTCAAAGCTTATTGCTTCGCCACTTTTTGCTAACACTTTAACTACACCAAGAAGATCTCCAGGTGTAGGTTCGTCAGTATTACTGAGCACACCGATTATCTTTTCGGTCCCTTCTAGGTATTCAGGAGCGTATTCTCCAAATAGCGTTTTGCCCTTGATATGTAGGTGGTAAAGATTTGGCTCGAACTCGCTGGCATAATAGAGTGTGGCGTACTTACCGTTCAACGCATTTAGACCTTCTACATCCAAATGGTCAGCCTCTACATTAAAGTTGAAATCTCTCTTTAACTGTCGTTCAGGAAATTCGACCGTTATAATGTATCTCGGATAGCCGATATCTTCAATAGCTGTGATTAACCCAAACTCACGGATTTGGTCATCAAACTCATCTGTCTCCACTTCTAAACTTTCTTCAATGTGGTTCTTCCGAGGTTACTGCATCAGAATCTTCAATTTCGTGTTTGTTAGTTTGAATACAAGGTACAGTAAGCATTAGCATAAGAACCAGCGATACGTTTGATAATTTCATGGAGTGAATGATTCAGCAACTACCTGTCGAATAAACGAAATAAGAAGGTTGGTACGTTAAAATGATATTAGTGTAAGTACAACGAATTGAGAGCGATATGAAAACACTGTAAAAATCTGACCATAAAAAATCCTTGCAAAATTGCTCGAGCGACTCAAATAGCCCGCATCCAATTGATTTGGAGGGTATCGGACTAATCCTTGTGAATGCTCAAATATTTTCATCAAATATCCGGTAATCAGAATGGGACACCGTGCATTTATAATACTTGATTGTGGTAATTCAGTAAAAGAATAATGACTTATTCCGAATAGGAGGTGATATTCATGTCAACTAGTGCGATGAGGTTCAATAAAATTCCCCGAAGAGAAAAGCAGTTTGATTACCCCAAAAGGGTGCTGATAAATCTATTACCAATGAAAAAAACATTTACAAAATAGTAGATGTCTCAAAAATACCTGTTCAATTCACTTCTGTTTCACTTAGGAACAGTCCTGATTTCTGAACAGAAATTATCCTATTTTTGTGCCTCGAAAAATTGCGACATGGCTAAGAAAAAAATTGACGATGAAAAAGACGATGTAATCGTTGACGTTGAGGAAGTTTACTCGAAGACCGAGGACTTTATTAATGAAAATCAGAACCTAATCGTTGGAGTTGTTGGCGGAATTATCGCGGTAGTTGTAGCGTTTTACGCCTACAATCGTGTGTATTTAGAGCCTTTGGAAGAAGAAGCTCACGGACAGATGTTCATGGCTGAACAGTACTTTCAAAAAGACAGTTTTGATTTGGCTTTGAACGGTGACGGAAACTACATAGGGTTCCTAGATGTTTCTGATGAGTACGGAAGTACTTCTGCAGGAAACTTGGCTCATTATTACGCTGGAATCAGCTATCTAAGAACAGGTTCTTTTGAAGAGGCAATAGCGGAACTGGGTGATTATGACGGTTCAGGCGAAGTGTTAGGGCCTGTTGCTTTGGGTGCTATTGGCGATGCATATATGGAATTGGATGATGTGGATCAGGCGTTAAATTATTATGAGAAAGCAGTATCTGCTGGAGAAAATGATTTCACTTCTCCGGTTTATCTTCAGAAAGCAGGGTTTGCATCAGAAAAAGCAGGGAATTTCGATAAAGCTATTGATTACTACACGCAAGTGAAGGAAAAATATCCAACAACGAACGAAGGCAGAAGCGCTGATAAGTACATCGCTCGTGCGGAAGCAAACCTGAACTAATCTTGGCTTCGGCTCTCAAAAATCTTTCTACTTACAATGCGGAAACGGTTCCTTCTTCTGGAGGAATGCGGTTTGCTGTTGTTGTAAGTGAATGGAATACGGAAATTACGGAAGCGCTTTACAAAGGAGTGAAAGAGACCTTCTTGAAATTCGGAGCGACTGAATCTGATATAGTAAGAAGAAACGTTCCAGGGAGTTTTGAACTCACGCTTGGCGCTCAGTTAATGGCAGAACGTAAGGAGTTTGATGCCGTTATCTGCATCGGAGTTGTTATTCAAGGTGAAACAAAACATTTCGATTTTATTTGTGACGCAGTCGCAAAAGGTATCACAGATCTCAATATCAAATACAACCTTCCTGTAATTTTCGGTGTGCTTACTCCCAATACAATGCAACAAGCGTTGGATAGGGCAGGAGGTGTTCATGGAAACAAGGGATACGAAGCAGCAATTACTGCCATTAAGATGGCTGCGTTGAAAAACGAACTCGAAAGCTAATTTTACCTCATGTCCTTAGGTCGAGTTATTTTCTGCATTATTTTTCCGCCATTTGCCGTCTACGACAAAGGTTGCGGCTCCATTCTAATCACATTTATTCTAACCTGTCTGGGTTGGGTTCCAGGAGTTATTGCCGCTCTGGTAATCAACAACAGTAGCTCCGCAAGCTAAAGCCGAATTATAGCCGTTAGCAAAAGCCGAGGAGTACTCGTTATCCTGAATTTAGTTCAAAATCTACTAGTAGACCTTAAAACAAGTTCAGGGTGACAAACCGATGATATTTATACCTTTTAATCGGCTTTCTTAAATCAATAAAGTACTCTCAACTTTATTGTATGGTCGATTCGTTTCAGTTCTTCCACAACATCTGAATTATATTCTTTATTAATATCCGTAACCAGATAGCCGATGTTTTGATTGGTCTTGAGGTGTTGACCAACAACATTGATGTCGAATCTTGAAAAAATATTGTTTATCCGTGCCATAATTCCCGGAATATTCTGATGAACGTGTAATAAACGATGTGCTCCCTTCACCTGTGGAATACGAATATTTGGAAGGTTAACGCTTGCAAAACTATCTCCAGTGTTCACGTAACTAACCAGTGCTTCTGGTACGTAAGAGGCAATATTTTTCTGTGCTTCAATTGTGCTTCCACCAACATGTGGTGTGAGAATCACATTTTCCATTCCCATCAAAGGCGATTCAAACGGTTCATCATTTGATTTCGGTTCTTTTGGAAAAACATCAACAGCGGCACCACCAATTTTACCAGAATCCAAGGCAGTTTTCAGGGCGAATAGGTCAACCACTTTCCCTCTAGCAAGATTGATGAAGATTGCTCCATCCTTCATCCAGTCTAATTCCTTTTTTCCAATTATCCCTTCATTTTCAGGATGGCCATCAACATGAAAAGTGACTACATCCGACTTACGCATTAACTCCTTCAAGGAATTCAACTTTTGGGCATTTCCAAGTGCAAGTTTTTCCTCCTTATCGTAATATAAAACTTGCATTCCCAGTCCTTCTGCAAGCACACTTAATTGCGAGCCAATGTTGCCGTAGCCAACAATCCCTAGTTTCTTCCCTCGAATCTCCACACTTCCTTTGGCTGATTTGTTCCATTCGCCACGGTGCATAGCCATGCTTTTCTGGAGCGTGCCGCGCATGAGCATGATGATTTCGCCAATAACCATTTCAACCACACTTCTAGTGTTGCTAAATGGAGCGTTAAAAACCGAAATGCCTCTGTTCATGCACGCATCAAGGTCAATCTGATTGGTTCCAATACAGAAAGCACCAATTGCCAATAACCTATCTGCTGCATCTACAACCTTAGATGTAATCTGGGTTTTGGATCTTATACCAAGAATATGCTGCCCTTTTACAGCTTCGCAGAGTTCATCTTCGCTCAAACTTCCTGCAATCAAATCCACCTGGTAACCTTCCTTTTTCAAATGCGCAACCGCATCTTCATGAATACCTTCCAAAAGCAAGACTTTAATCCTGTTTTTTGGATATGAAATTGACATGGGAAGGTTCTCTTTGTAGAGATACTCGTCTAGACTTGGAGCAACGTGATCGGCTCTCTCCAAAATATTTTCTCTACTTACATTTTCTGTGAAAGCATAAAACTTGTCTGCAATGCCTGCTGCGCGTGTCTGATAATCTGAAAAACCGTCACCAATCATGTGAATCTCTCCAGGAAGATTCATTTTCTTCAGTTGATCAATCTTGCCATCAGGTTTAGATAGGTCGTTTTCATGATCAAAACCATTAATCTTCCCGTTTTTGGCAAAGGTGAATGTGTTGGCAAAGATTCTTTCTGAAGGAATCTTGTATTTGGCCATAATGGGGTCGATAAACTCCTTGAAGCCGCATGAAACGATGTAAATATCTTCAGCATACTCTTTAAAAAAGTCTTTGTTGCGAGAAATGGAAGGCGATATTTTCCTACTCAGCTTGCGAATCAAAGGGCCTAAATGATCCTTATGAGCGTTCAGAATTTTCAGACGCTTTTCCAGCGATTCGGTAAAAGTGATGTCGCCATTCACACCTTGATCGGTAATCTTCCCAATCTG
>JBLIGB010000027.1:0-12761 GCA_047636795.1 Bacteroidia bacterium
TAAAAGCTTCGCTGGAGATACTACTAAATGAGTCGGAGGTTGATACTTATTTGTACAGCTATTGGGCTGACGATGCTGCCTTAGCGATTGCCTATTTGAAGCGGAATCATCCGCAGGTTACAGCCTTCTGTCGTGTTCATGGTTGGGATTTGTATTTCGAACGTAGCGCTCATTATTATCTGCCATTCAGGAAGTTGATATTCAATGGTTTGGATGCGGTTTTTCCGATTTCGGAGAACGGAAGAAACTACCTCTTAAGTCACTTTGATACCATCATCAATCGTGGTCGCGTCTATCAATCGCGCTTGGGAATCAGAACGGTGGATGCGCTGCCGCCTCAGAATCGAAAATTCAGACGATTTCGTTTAGTCAGTTGTTCTAATCTGATACCTATAAAACGAGTTGGATTAATTATTCGTGCGCTTTCTTTTGTTGAGGAATTGGAAATTGATTGGACGCACTTTGGCGATGGAACGGAAGAGGAGTCCATTCGTGTTTTGGCAATTCAACTTCTTGACTCAAAGGAAAACGTTGAGTATCACTTTCCCGGTCGTATTCCCAACTGGAAGGTGCTTGAATATTACTCAGACCACACGGTCGATTTATTCATTACGCTGAGCCGGTACGATGGAATTCCTGTAAGTATTATGGAAGCCATGTCGTTCGGAATTCCCGCCTTAGCAACGGATGTGGGAGGTGTTTCTGAGATTGTGATTAACGGAAAAACTGGGTTTCTACTTGATCAGGAGGTTAACCCGAAGGATGTTGCTGAGGTTATTGAAACAGTAGCTGCAATGGACGGTGATAATTATGATGCGATGCGTGCAGAGGCAAAAAACATGTGGGGAACGTTTTACTCTGCAGACATCAACTATCCTCAATTCTGCAAGAAGATTTTATCGCTTCGCGAGGAATAGATAGAGCTTTTTCAATCGCTCCATCTCAACTGGTCTATTGCCAAGTTCCGAAACGTTTTCTAAAGCTGCTTCCGTTTTTATCTGAGGATAATTCTGAATTGAATCGGTTATCAGGTTAGTCAATTCTTGAACTGAATCGGTTTTCATTCGGTGACAAAAACGCTCCGAAAAAAGGTCTTCATCATACTTGAAAGAACCTAAGATAAGCGGGCATTTTGCGGCCATCGCTTCCAAAGCAGAATTCGGGGTTCCGTCTGTTTTCGGAGTCATTATGGCGAGTGAACTCAATTTAAACATAGACCACATTTCGTATTGCGTAAGCGAATCGAAAATGTGAAAAGGAATACCACATTGCTTTAAAAGCCCCATTATTTTGGAAATGTAGCTCTCTGTTGTTCGACTTCCTTTGATGAGCACTAAAGCTATTTGTGACCGAAGACCTTCGGGGATTTCTAATAGTGCTTTTAGTTGAAGCTCTGTTCTGTAAATAGGGCGAACGTATCGTGGTAGAAAAATGATTTTCTTGCCGCTGAAGATTGGAGGTAGGTTTAGCTTCGCTTCTAGCTTATCGATTTCCTCCACATTCACGCCTGTTCGGATAATCTCAGCTTTTAAATTTGTGCCGAAAACAGAATTGATTTTATCCAATTGGCCCTGTGAAGTGCAGGTGATTGCAGCCGCATTTTCAAAAGCAGATTGGAAACGTTTCAGTAGCAGATTTCCATGAATTTGATGTAGGAAAGAACCTTTTCCTAGCCCAGCTAACACCACGTGAATGTCGGAACCTCGGCTTGTAATAATTGACGGAACGGGAAGACCTTGTGTCCAAAGTGAAAATGGGGTGGCAAATAGCGGATGAACCACATCAATCTTTCGCTTAGAAATCACCTCTTTTATTTTTTTGAAAGATGCTCGGTTCTCCCAAAAGCGCCAGAGCGAATAACTCTTTATTGGACCTTCAACGGTGATATTCAGTTCATCGAACTGCTTTTTTCGTTCAGGCGTGATGAGGTGTATCTCATGTTCTTGAACCAGAAAAAAAGCTTCAAAATCGGGGCGAGTGCTGGAATAACTCACCCATTTGATGTCATGTACGCTGCTTGGGTCACCGATATAAAGGACGCGCGTCATCCTATTTAATAGAAATGTTGTGCCGCTCTAACCATGCATCTAAAATGCTCATGTTGATGACCATTCGTGCTAAATTAGGATGTAGAGGTTCTGATTTTGAATACAGATTCAAGAGATAGTTTTTTCTGCTTCCGAGAAAATATTCTGCTACTCCATTTGGCCTAGCAATAATCTTGGAGAAATGATCTTTCAGGAACGGTAGGTGAATCCAATCTTCAAAGCACGAGTTCAAACCAACCTTTTTTCGGTAGATGAAATCCTTGTTCATGTACTGGTCAAGGATTTTCTTTAGAGGGTATTTGATGGTATTCTCAAGCGTTTTTTCAGCCCAGGAATAATGTCCTTGATCTTCAAGAATCGACTTCCATGTAAATGGGTATAATCCCGAATTCTCGGGCTGCGAATTGTCGTAACTCTTGGCTGTATTGTTCTTACAAGCGTAATTCACCATCTTAAAAACGCTATACTTCATCCAATCGTCCTGCTGGGATTTTTCTGGTTTCAGATAATCATAATAGTATTGCCAAAGTGGAAGCAAATTCTCCGAATGCTTCTTAGAATCCTTCAGCCACATGTTTCCGAACGGTCCTAAATAGACATCCATAAACTGTAAATAAGAATCATCGATGTAGCTATCTCGAGGATGAAAACGCTCGTAATAAGGTAATTTCTTGCTTTGTAATTGTGCAGCAATCCATTCATTTAACCGCTGTTGCCACTGCGGACGTTCCGGAATCTCACCGATTACGCTATGGTTGTAATTGGTAGAACCGTAGCAGCCATCAGCTAAGGTCCCGTCAATAATCTTGTGCCCAGAATACCCCTGGCGCATGAAATGATATGCGGTGGAAATAGTTGAGCTTTCGCCAATGGGCTGAATAGCATGTTCGTTCTGATACTCGAAACTTGGAATTGTGTCTTCTGGTTGGAAAAGATCTATTTCCAATTCAGCTTTTGTTGCTTTAGCGGCTTCTTGGGCAAATTTCACCTCTGGGTCGTCTTCACCAAATTGGATGTAATACGCAGGATATGGTTTATCGATAAACTTGTCGATGAGGCAGTTTGCCAATGTGCTGTCAACACCGCCCGAAATAGGAACGATTGGATTTAGGGTTGATATAAACTCAAACTCAGCATCCATCAATTTTTCCGTTTTCGGAATATTTCCACCATCCATCGGAAAATCGAGTTTGAAGAAGAATTCAAATGCATCTCTCGGAATTTCACCTTGCTTCAACCAAGTCTCAAATTCCTTCTCGGTGAATTCCAACTTCTGTCCAACAGGAATGCAATATATTTTCTTAATCACGGTAATATATTCTGGAACATCTCCATATTTTAAAATGGAGAATGCGCCCATCGGGTTCATTTCTCGAGAAGAAAATGGAATCAATTCGCGTAAATCATCAGACCAAAGAATTCCGTCTTTCACAAAAAGGAAATACATCCGAGCACGTGTAATCCGTGCAGAAGAAGCAAACGCAGACCAGCTAGAAACAGTTTTTGTCAGCTCGAAGGCGGCAAAATTGTTCTCCGATTTTGGAACAACCTGCTTCAATGGTTCTTCCGCTTTTTTAACTTTCTTATAGCCTGATTCCGTTCTTAAATAAGGCGTTTCTGAAGTAAAAGTGAACCGATTTGAATTGGTCTCAAACAGTCCGCGCGAACCACGACCGAAATCGTTGACTATTAAAGTCAAATTACCAAACGGAAACGATTGAAAACCATCTCCTCTGTCTTTTAAAAACGTACTTGAATTACGAAGTGTTCCGAATAACATGAACTTGTGTTGTTGCTAAAATTCGCAATTTATCTTTACAGGCTCATGCAAGAGAAGAAATCCATACGAATCAAGTTCATTGGCGATGTGTCTTTCAACGATAGATACATTGAGCTTTTGGAGTCTGATCAAAATCCTTTTGAGGCTGTTTCTAAATTGCTCAAAGATGCGGATTTAGTTGTTGGGAACTTGGAATGTTTAGCTGAAGGAAGGGTTCAGAATGAAGCTAAAATTCCACGAATCCATACTTCGGTAAGGGCTTTGAATGCCCTTAAACATTTGAATCTTGGGCTGGTGTCGTTGGCCACAAATCATGTTTATGATAATCTCGAAGATGGGTTTGGGAAGTCTGTTGATAAATTAGATGAATTGGGTATTGCGCATCTGGGTGCGTCACTCAAATTAGAAGATACTGCAAAACCGTTCATATTCGAGAAGAATGGAGTGAAAAGTTGCTTCTTGAACTACGTGCACGAAGACACAAACCCTAAAATCCCTAAAGGGGCTAAAGTGTATGCCAATATCTACGATTTACCTAAAATATTGGGAGCGATACAAACTCTAAAAGCCGAAGTAGATAAAGTTGTTGTATTACTTCATTGGGGCGGGAAATGCGATTACGGTTATTTTCCTCACCAAGAACAAGTTGAGCATGCAAAGCAGATGGTAGATGCTGGTGCTGATGCCATTATTGGCCACCACACACACACATTTCAATCGCATATCGTTTACAAGAAAGCACCAATCTATTTCAGTTTGGGCAATTTCTGTTTTGATGATATTGTAATGGGCAAAAACGTGTTTAAAATTCGAGAAAGCGGACGGAAAAGTGGTGTTGTTGAATTGGAATTTTCAGAATCTGCGACAGACCATCAGGTTTCCCCTTTTCGACTGGATGGGCTTATTCCAACGCCTGACGCAAATTTGAAATCGGAATTTGATAATTGGCAAGAACGATTCAACTTTATTCGAAATGTACCGGGAGGTTATGCGCTCTACTATTATCTGCTAAAACGATTGGAGCCCGTTTATTTTCATGCCCAGCAGAAAAACATAACCATAGGAGGTGTGGCGATTCAAAAGGTTAAACGCATCTTTGGTCTTGGATGAACGAATTAAAAAAACAAATTCGAAGTGTGCTTCGAGTTGTGCTTTACAACGGCTGGTATCGTTGGTTTCGTTCGTGGGATAAAACTCGAAACGGAGCCCCGTTAAAAGACGGAATCACCGCTGTTGTGTCAGCAAAAAATGAAGCTTACATCATTCCATTTTGTTTAGAAAGTTTGGTTGGCGTAGTTGATCAGGTGGTTTGCATTGATAACGGATCTGACGATGGAACCTTGGAAGCGATGAATGCTTTCAAAGAAAAGTTTGCAGGTAGAATTGAGGTAGATATTCTAGAAATGCCAAACGCACTTTTGGGCGATTGTCGCAATGCGGGTCTTGAACACACCCGTTACAAATGGCACTTGCGTTGGGATGCCGATATGGTATGCAGAACTTCAGGGAAAGAGGACATGAAGTTGCTTCGCGAAAAGGTTCTTAAAGATGACCAACCTCGAACAATTCAGCTTCCTAGAACCAACCTTAGAGGAGATTTTCATCACACCCGTAAAAACCTACCAGCTATTGATCCAGGCGAACCAATTTTGGTCCGTTTTGGGAGGGATATTGAATACGTGGAATACGGCAAGTTCGATGTGATTCGCGTGCCTTTTTACTATGCCATCGAGAAGGAAAGCAAGCGCTATTACTTCCATTGTGAGGGCCTGAAGTCAGACGATAATTTAATCTACCGAAGACAGTATTTTGAATGGCGTGAGGCGTTTAATAAGCATACAGATGTTAATCGGCCAAAAGAGGTATCTGATTTTGAAGTGTTCAAAAAAGATTGGTGTAAACGTGAATTTCAAACCATCAACCAAGCAAGCTTGAAATGGCGGTTTCAGCGTGAATTCTGTAACCGACTGGAACGAATTGACACAAAAATATTTGGTGATTATCCTGATGTGTTGAAGCCTGAGTTGGATGGAAAGCAAACTAGATTTGAAGTTGTATTCAAAGATGGGAAGCCGTATTCACGTGTTGACAGAGCAGATAACGAGATGTTGGAATATCAGCCAACAGCTGCTGACCTCGAGTGGGAAAATTCACTTCCGAACAATGGCTAACCGCCCTTCGTATAGTGTCTCTACTTTTTTGGCGTATTCGTTAAGTCCGAATTTGGCAGCATTCTCAATCCCTTTCTTACCTAAAACCTGTAGTTCATCGCGGTTCTCGTAAAGCTGTTTTACCTTATTTGTGAATCCATTCAGGTCGTCCTTTTGTACCAAGAACCCATTTTTGCCATTCTTGATAAGCTCGGCTGGCCCACCGGTGTTAAACGAAACAACGGGAATCCCGCAGGCCATTGCTTCAATGAAAATCAGTCCAAATGGCTCATGCCATGCAGAATGAACCATGACATGTGCTTGGTTGATCTGAACTTCCGGGTCGTCAACTATGCCGTGTAGTTTGATGTGTTTTTGCAGGTTTAACTGCTCAATTTGGCTTTGTAGTTGGACTCTCTCTGGTCCATCTCCATAGATATCCAAAAAGACGTCTTCAAACCCTTGCTTAAGTAGATTAAGCATTACCTGGAAAAGAAACTGGTGGTTCTTATTCCTGTGGAGTGAACCTATATTGATTAACCGAAAACCGTCTTTCTTCGGCACGTCAATCGGTTTGAAAAGTTGAAGGTCTATAGCGTTATGAATAACTGATAATTCGGATCCGTTTACGTGTAGTCGGTCTTTGATATACCTAGCAACGAATTCAGAAATACAAATGAAATGGGTGTTGGATTTGATATACTGACTGCGCAATATTCTTTTGGCGTTCCATTTCCAAAGAGACTCTTTCTTTAACCATTCAGCAATAGGAATTGGCTCAGTGAGGCTGGGGCAGCCATGCCAATGAGTAATGTAAACCGTGTCTTCAACAATTCTAAACCTGCTCACAAACTCAGAATCGAGTAAATGGGAATGAATCACATCGGGCCTGAAGTCGTCAACCAGTTGGTCAAATTTCGCTGTGTCAATGGTGCTTTTCCCCAATACAGAATAGTAGACGCTCGAACTAGCTAACCTTACATCGAGGGGCTCTTGGAGCTCTGGATATGAATTATCAGGACGCAGTTGGACAACAAGCACTTCATGTCCTAACTTTTGCAATTGGTTAGCCAAGTTGAGAACTAATCGTTCGGCTCCTCCACGACCTAAACACGGAATTAGTTGTAGAATTTTCATTCAAAAGTTGCTCTAGTTCAAGTTCAATCGATATTTAGATGCTTTTACCCTCACTGAAAAATCGAGCAGACTGCCAACTTGTAATCTATAATAATGGGTTAATTTCCAGAGTCGATTAGGAAAAGAGTAAAATCCTGTGGAAGTGATAAAAAGATTTTTCAGAACAGTTTTCCATTGCGGTACTATAAATCGATTAAACCTCTTCTCCCAAACGGCATGAAATAGTGCAACCTCTCCACTTCCAGCAGTCATCAGTCGACCATCAATATGCCAAAGTATTTCATTCAAAGGAAGGGATTCCTTTACGTACTCACGCTGAAAAACGCTGATGTCTCCATTTCTCATAGCCTTTGAAACCACTTGTGTTAAACAGTTCACATCATTTTTAGAGTAATCTGACTCAATGTCTAAAGGATGAATTCTGGTGCGTACTATTTCATGTTTTGTACCACATTCGTCAAATATATGATTGTTGAGTGACGAGAAAATGCTGAGATAATCTTTTGAACGCCTAAAAAGCGTATTGATTTTTTCATTTTTTTCAAGTAAAGTCAACGCAACAGAAACCCACTCGTCTCTTAACGTCACAATCTCATATTTAGCTAGTATCCTATCAGTAAAATAACGCCCAAGGTTTCCATAAATGAGGTCAATATCACTAGACCCCCAAAAATCGTATCCCTCAATTAGTTTGAGGAAAAGATGACCGTAGGCAGGTTTTAGGTTACGCATTTTGTACGGCCGAAAATTTGATTTTTTAATTGAGGAAATGATTTCTACACGTTCGGAAACTTGGACTAACGAGTATTTGACAGACTTGATATTTGATGGGAAACTGACAATGGGGTCGTCCATATCTGTTGTCAGAATTACATCAATTATAGCATTATTGTTTTCATAGTCTTTGAGGAATACTGGAAGATAAACGGACCATTTGTCGTAATAGGCGATGACGATACAAATCTTAGGTCCGGTCACTGTATCCTTTTGTCTTATGTAACAAATGTACTTTCAACGATTGTTTTCCGTAGTGCTTATGGTCAGAAGTTCTCAATTGCTATTTGAGGAGAATCCTTTCTTCAATATTTTCATTTGAATCTGGTGGGCAACAGAAAGCCCAGACCAGAAGTTTTGATTAGAAAGATTATCAGAGAAGGTGTGTATTTATTCTGGTGGGTAATAATGGCACGAAGAGTGAACACCATAGATGTTGCAAATTTATTGTTTGCATCGTAGGATTGAGCCAATTTGAAATATGCTGACGATAGCATCTGACTTTGTAATCTACGGGGTAAATTAGTTTTTACACGTTTCAGAATAAGTTGTGTTGTGCGAAGGTTCTCCTTCGCTGTTTTTAGATTAGAAATGTCGACCGTTCGGTCACCAAGATCGTACTGCACAACTGTTTGCTGATTTGAAAGTATAATTGGGTATTCGGTAACAATCCTCGACCAAAGCTCTCGGTCTTCTCCAACATACAAATCAGTATTGAACCGATGCTTTTTAAGAATTTCTTTCGAAATACAGACAAAACTCGTAGAGATTATTGCCGTGCTAAGGACGTATTCTAGTTTGCTCTCATTTGCCACATGTTCTGGAAAAGTAATTTGAGTTACCTTATCTGCACTTCTGAGCTCTCCATTTACATGGTAAAGAGCTATTGCCTTATTCTTACTGTCGATAGTTTTCGCAAGTTCTAAAAGGTGGTTGACTTGAAGTACATCATCGCTGTCTAGAAAACAGATGAATTCGCCTTTTGCAACCACTACGCCATTGTTTCTAGCAGCAGAACGCTCTTGGTTTTCTTGAAAAACGTAAATAATGCGACTGTCCTGTTCTAATAGTGGATTTAGCGCCTCAGACGTGTCATCCGAAGAGCCATCATCTACCACAATTACTTCAAAGCTACTAAAGGTCTGCTCCAACACACTTTCTACTGCTTTTACGACAGCTTTTGACCGATTGTAGGTCGGGATGATGACCGAGAAGAAAGGGTCAGTTTGCGGCAAACTCATTTCAGGTAAGCTTTAAGCCGAAATTTTACTTTCTGTGAAAAATGCAAATCTGAATCCCTCACGAAAATTGCACCGCGGTAAACGCGCCAACTCTCTGAACGCCCCATGGAATTACAGTAGTGAAACCATAGGTCTGAGAGTCGATTTTGAAAAAAATCGACTCTGAACATCTTAGTTTTTTTATTGGCTTCAAACATTTTACTTAGTAGCACAAGCACTTCTTTTTGCCTGTCGGCCAGTGGTTTGTAGTTCTGGTGCTGTAGTTCCTGATAGATTTCGATTTCCTCATCTGTAATATCGGTTACGCCCAACCGTGTGAAGATTCGCCTTTTAACTCCCAATGAATTGTCCTTTTGTACATGACCGAATGTTTTGGAAACATTAGAGTCATGCAACCTTACTACGTAAAGGGTCTGTTGAATATTTGCCAACTTAGACACCATACCAATACGGTCAAAGATGTCGTAGTCCTCTGCATGGTTAAAGTGTGAACTATAGTAGATTGAGTTTTCTTTTAATACAGAGGTTCTGAGAACAGCAGTGCCATGTGACACATGAATCTGGTAGAGATGCTTGGACCGAATGGCCTCGTCTGAAGGTTTGTATCTGGTACCACCTTTTTTTTCTCTCTCATCATCTATGGTATCAAACCAACTACCACAAACACCAACATCTTTGTTCTGCTGCATAAAAGCCAGCTGTACTTCAATTCTGTTTGGGAGGCTGATGTCGTCTGCATCTGTTCTGATAATGTATTCAGAATGAATTTCTTTCAGCCCGATGTTAAGTGCTTTTACCAAACCTACATTCTGTTCCAAATTCAGAACGCGGATACGCTCATCGTTGTATGATTGGATGATACGAAGGCTATTATCTGTAGAACCATCATTTATAACCAGAAATTCGAAATCAGAGAATGATTGGTTAAGAATACTTTCCATTGCTTCCGATAAATACTTTTCGGCATTGTACACGGGCATTAGTACCGTTACTAACTGACTATTTACACTTTTTATGGCTAGCGCGTTCTGTGCATTAGTTTTGAATGTTTGCACCTGTTTATGAAAATGAATGAGCTGATTTCTGAAGATAAAAGTACTTTTCAGCTGTCCGATTTTAGCAAGAGATGTAAGTAGTTTATGATTCCCTTCCGATTTCGAAAGCACTCCAAGAAACAGAACGCCTGCATCCTTAATAACATCTGTAAGCAGAAACCACATTCGATTAAACCAGTAAGGAAACCGCTGGTTGTCATGTGGTGCTGGACTTCCCTTTACTGCTGAAACATAAATGTCCATTAGTGTTTTGGTCATACCAAAACCGTGGAACAGTCTCCTCAGGTATTTCCAGTCTACCCTTCCTTTTGGCAGAAAGTGCTGAAAGCTGATACGTTCATCATGAAGTAGATCGAATCCTGCAATCCTGAATGCATAACAAAGCTCCGTATCCCCTCCAGACGTTAGGCTGCTGCCTATTCTGTCTGAAAGAATGTTGGAAAAACCCAGCTGGCGAACTTGATCGAGCGCTGAGAGCTTAAGGGCGCATCCTGCACCGTACAATTCTTTGGAAACTCTTATCGGTCCTAATCCATTGTCAGACTGTGTTCCTGTAGCGTAGCAGGAGGCATATTCTGTAAACCACTTGGGTTCTTCGTCTTCCAGTTCGGGAATTCCCAATCCACCTACCATGGCAGCATTTGGGTTTTCTCTCAAGTCGTTGAATACGGTTTCCACGTAGTTTTCAGAGAGCCAATTGTCATCATCAACCATGAGAGCAAAATCGTATTTCGCAGTTTCAAAACCTTTGTTGCGGGCGTGACTTAGTCCTGGTTTCTGTTCGTCAACAATTCGGAACGAAATATCTTTATCCGTTTGTTCGTAAAGACTGGTTGCTTTTTGTACTGTGTTGTCAGTAGAACTATTGTTCACAACAATTATCTCCCAATCAATAGTTGGAGAAATCTTTTGATTGAACAAATAGGTCAGAGTCGGCTCTAATCGCAGAGCACTATTGTAACAGCAGATTATTATAGAAACTCCTTCAGTCCGGGCCATCTCAAGCTATTGTCTTCAGTTTAAACCACGTCTTCCAATATGCCAAGTAATCGTGCTCATTCCGATAATGATACAACATAAGATCGAGTTGTTTGCGAATACTATCTCTAACCAACTGTTTTTGAGATGCTAATGGAACCAGTTTTTCGATGATTCGAAGAGACTTTAGCATGTTCTCATGTTGCTTTTTTACCTGTATGCCACTCCAAATACCATTATCATGTTTACGGTAAATGGCCGTTGACAGGTTCAGGAAAGAATAGTTGCTTTTGAGTATAAGTAGCGTATGCAGTATGCGGTCTGCAAAAGGACTTTGAAAGTACAGCTCAGGAAAGCCAGTAAAAAGGCTTTTACGGAACATGAGTGTGCAAGTGGGGACTGGATTGTAGTGTAATGCTAACAAGTCCTCCGTGTCGATAATCGTTTTGTTGAGTTCCACATACCCGTTACTAGATAGGCTACCGTTGAATTCCATAATGTCTGCATTGGTAAAGCATCCCGATAGGCTGGTGTCAGCTTGCAGAACGGCCAGCTGCTTGGCCAGTTTATTTCTGTCAGTCCATAAGTCGTCTCCTTCGCACAAAGCAACAAATTCCCCAGAACAGGCATGGATTGCTTGCTGCCAGTTATGATGCATTCCCACGTTTTCTGTATGGTTAAGAACCCGAATACGTGGGTCTTTTTTTGCAAGTTCTTCAATCACATTTGATGTGTTATCTGAAGAACAATCATCAGAGACCACAATCTCATACGGTACGTCCAAGTTTTGCATGAGCGCCCCCTCGATAGCCTCGGTTATGTACTCTTGCTGGTTATAGGATATGATGCAGGCGCTTACCAAATCTGTGTTCTATTATTCCTGAACTCGATTAAATACTCGTAGATTATTACGAATTTACCCTAGTGAGGTTTACCGATACATAGATTCTATCACCGGTTTCATCGTCAATGAAGTATGCATTTTGAAACGGAGCATGCGTCAATGCACGGAGCTTATTCACCAAATCTCCAGCCCGTACGGTTTCTTCTAAGTCCAATTCTTGCAGTGCATAATAGTCCTTTTTGTAGTTCAGGTTTCCTTTTTCTGTTGGCAAGAAAGTGTCATATTTACCTGTAATCATTGGCATAAACCATTCATCCAGTAAATCATATTCTGCCTGAATGATTTTCGGGTATACTATTCCAGAAGTGTCTTCTGGGAGAATCTTAATCTGCTTTTGGGCAATGATGGGGCCATTATCAATCTTCTCATCTATCTCATGGATGGTGGCACCGGTAGGTAGCCCGTTGGTAATACTATAAGCCCCCGGATACCACCCTCTGTTGTACGGATTGAACCCGGGATGAATATTAATGCACCTAATCTTATTTACAATCTCAGCTGGAAAAAGCTGCCGGCAATGATAGGAGATAATCAAATCGTAGGCTTTCAGTATCTCTTCCGCGTTTGTCTTTACATTTAGAGGTGTAACAAGTGGATTTTGTAGAGCAAGTTCTTCTTCTCCGCCCGGTGAGCAATGTACGGTGAGCTCCGCAAATTGCTGGCAGTTATGCTGCTTAAACAGGTTGCGGAAATG
>JBLIGB010000028.1:0-12737 GCA_047636795.1 Bacteroidia bacterium
TCTGTCTCGGCTTAAAGTATATCTTTAAACCAAACGTAATCGTGGAAGATAATATAGAGCTGAAAGCTGGTCATTATACAGCGTATTTCGCCAAAGGCTTCCTCGTAAATTTCGTAAACCCTTTCGTGTTTGTGACTTGGATAAGCATAATTGGTTTAGGTCAAACAAGGTTTGGTTCAGGGACAAACTTGTGGATCTTTTTGGGTGCAGCATTACTTGCTATATTCATCACAGACAGTACGAAAGTTCTGTTTGCCCATCGAATAAAAAAATTAATTCAGCCTAAGTTTTTATTAAGAGTTTATCAGATTATTGGCGTAGTCATGATTGGTTTCGGATGCAGGCTGCTTTGGTTCATTTTATCTTAACGTAAAACGCTCTTGCTGTAATTACAACGAGAGCGTTCCAATGCTTATATTTTCATCAATAATTTACTCCTGAACTTCAATCATTTTAAACGGAACGTTGATAATACTTTGGTAATCTTCACCTGCTTCCAGCATATCTTCATCATCTTCTTCATAGTACCAATTAATGATAACCTCGTTACCACCACTACTCATTAATTCCATTTTCTTGAACAAATCAAGAAGGCATTTTGAAGAGCTCGTATTGAAATATTCTAGCTGAACGTCACAGACTGTTTTCGGTTTTGGCGAGCTTAAATAAGCATCTAACCAGTCTACCAAAGGCTTATAAAACTCTATCGAATTTTCTGGTATCGACCGTCCTTTGAGCAACAAAGAGCCTTTATCGTGGTCAAAATTGATGTTTGGGGTTTTCGGTGTTCCTTCTATAAAAATTGATTCCATCTTCCGATTGTTTGTAATTATTTCGTGTCTTCCACGTTAATGTTGAGACTGAAAAATGAATATTCATCATTCAGCGGAGCGAAAGCATAATTCAGTTTTTTTCCGGTTTTACGAGCGATGTCTATCATTCCTAAACCACCACCACCTTTTTCAGAGCGTGCATCGTTATTTAGAACCTCCTTGTAAAGTTCCTTTAGTTCAGCGCTTTCCAAAGAATTTATTCGTTCAAGTTTATTTTCAAACGAATCCTTTCTAGTAGTCTGTATGTAGTTTCCAGTCGTAATAGAGTACCCATTATTCTTGTTCAAACTTATCATAAAAATAGCTGAGTGGTCAGTGCCTTTTTCACCAGACTCAGAAGGTATCTCGTCAATGTGATGATAAAGATTTTGTAGACATTCCACTAAAACGTTGTAGACCTTCTTTTTTAGTTTCGGAGCTTCATTCATGCTTTCCATACGTTGCTCCATAATCTGCAGTATGCATGTCATTAATTCAGAGGTAACCTCTCCTTTAAAAGAGAGAACAACCTTGTTTGACTCCATTTTATGATAGAGATCGTAAATATTCATAGCTGAATTACCATTTTCAATTGGCACAGAGTCCTTTTCGTAATTGGTCATTGGTAAAACAAATTTGTTGACAGTAGTTCCAAGAACCGATTTGCTGTGTATACTGAGAAGTTTGAAATAAGTTACTAATCACAAGAAAAATATTTGCTCGCCACAAATCTTTTCTTTGGACAGATTGATTTGTAAGATGAATTTTCTGCTAAAAAATTACGTGTCGATTTATGTGACCTTAAGAATCGATTTTGAGAATGAAGTAGATTGGGACGCGGGCTCTGAGCCTGATTTTGAAGAGACGGTGCGAACCAAGGATATCGACATTCATCCAAAGTCTACCATCACTAAAGTTCCTGGTTCTGATGTACGGATCGATTTTCCTTAAGCCTATGCAAGGATGAGAGTACTGTTTTTCTTACTCCTGCGCACGTCCTAGCTACAAATATTAGAGTTATGGTCCTGATTTAGACTTCGAATTGGTGATTCTCGTAAAGAAAAACGTACCCGATTTACTTTACGAGAACCTCCAGTAAGAGTTCAAAAAGCGGTTCGTTGATAATATGAGAAAACACGTATTGCTACCAGCCTGCTCAACGAAAGTTTGTAGAACAAATCAATCAAATCTACCATCTTAACAGATATAAATTATTTAAAATATTTCAGTTCAAGTTTATTTGTGAGACCTGATGCTCAAACAAAGTTGTTCTGATATTTCACCTACATTTTACAGTAATAGATTATCCTAACTTTCAGGTAATGTTAAAATCATATTTAAGTGCTATAATTTTTCTTTCATTGGTTCTGATTCCTAGTCTGCTGCAAGCGCAATGCAATGGTCATCAAGAGTTGTGCGACAAGGCATATAATCAAGTTTCATATCTCACTACACACAACGCTTTTAATGCGGATGAAGCTGGTTTCAATCTACCTAACCATACCTATGGACTGACGAGGCAATTGAATGATGGCGTACGCGGGTTGATGTTGGATGTTTATGATTTTGGTGGTGTTGCCACAGTTTATCATGGTTTTGCCCTCCTAGGGACAGCCACTTTAGAATCAAACCTCACCGAGATTAAAGACTTCCTTCTTACCAACCCGAATGAGGTTTTGACCATAATCTTTGAAAGCGATATTAACTCCAGCATGATGAACGATGTGTTCAATCAAGTTGGGCTACTTCCGTATTTGTATGCACAAACGCTCAATGAGCCGTGGCCAACGCTGCAAGAAATGATTGATGTTGACAAACGCCTGGTAGTTCTTTCTGACAATGATGATGCACTACCTTCTCAAGGTTGGTATCACTACGTTTGGGACTTCGCTGTTGAAACTGGTTTTAGCAATAATGCGCTAAGTGACTTCACATGCGATTTGAATCGAGGAGATGCTAATAACGACCTATTTATTCTCAACCACTTTGCTACTGCGGAGACAATAGGCATAGGGGTAACTGATTTATCGGAACAAGCTAACGAGTTCGACTTCTTCTACAGCAGAGCAGTCCAATGCTGGGTTGAAGCAGGAAAGTTCCCGAATTTCCCAACGGTAGACTTTTATGAATTAGGTGATTGCATCGAGGTAATCGACTCACTGAATTCACGCGTTTCGGTTGGAATTGAAGAGAAATCGAGCTTAAACTCAGCAACCGTTTTTCCTAATCCTAGCAAAGGTCAGTTCACCCTGGACTGGAAACGACCGTTAAAAACGCAGATTAGCGTTTACAACGGAGTGGGGAGGTTGATGTTTAATGTCAATTCTTCAGGCACTTCAACTGAAATTATGCTTGATGATTTCCCAATTGGAGTTTATCATGTCGTGGTGTCCCACGAATCAGGTGTGCAGGCACTCAAACTGGTAAATCTGTAGCTAAATAACGATTACTTGCCTCGGCTTCTCTTGTGTATATCTTCACGCCATGAAAGTCTATTTATCGGGAGAAATACACAGTAATTGGAGAGAAGCGATTGAAAAAGGTTGCAAAGAAAAAGGCCTAAAGATTGAGTTTTTGAAACCGGAAACAGTTCACGAGCAGAGCGATGATGCTGGAGATAATCTTGGAGCAGAAGATAAACCATTTTGGAAAGACCACAAGTCGGCCAAAATCAATTCAATTCGCATCTCAAACGGAATCAAATCAGCTGATTTAGTTGTAGTCAAATTCGGAGAAAAGTATCGCCAGTGGAACGCAGCTTTTGATGCTGGATATTGTGCCGCTTTAGGGAAGCCATACATCGTTTTACATCCAGAAGAGTTCAATCACGCACTGAAAGAAGTAAATGCTGCGGCAAAAGCTACTGCTAAGAATGAAACCCAAGTGGTTGAAATACTAGAATATCTTCATCGTCCATGAAATTTGGAAAAGTAGACGACCCCGGCCTGGTTGACTTTAGCATGCCTAACGACCATGCCGATACAAAACGGGTGTTATCAAACGGGGAAGGAAATTTCAGAGTATTCGTGGGCTGCGCCAAGTGGAACAAACAAGACCTTAAGAACTTTTATCCGAGAGGAACCAAGGATGAGTTGGGTTATTACTCATCGCAGTTCAACTGCATTGAATTGAATGCCACGTTCTATCGCATATTCTCAAAAGCGCAGTTTGAGAAATGGCGCGACAAAACACCTGAAGACTTCAGGTTCTTTCCTAAAGTTGCACAGAATGTTAGTCATTGGGGAAGACTGAAAGACGTGGAAAGGGTAGTAGAGGAAGTGGTTCATGTGTTTGGCGGACTAGAGGAAAAGCTAGGCAGGGCTTTTCTTCAGTTAAAAGATGATTTTGCTCCAAAGGATTTCGATCGTGTGGCGAAGTTTTGTGAGAATTGGCCAAAATCTGTTCCGTTGGCGATGGAATTCCGTCATCCAGATTGGTATGGTGACCCTAAAGTTGCTGAAGAACTATATCAGGTGCTCAAATCAAACAACATCTCAAATATCATAACGGATACGGCTGGGAGACGTGACTTGGTTCATATGCGCCTCACCACGCCCAATTGCTTTGTGCGCTACACGGGAGCAAACCATCCATCAGACTATACTCGGATGGATGATTGGATTGAAAGACTGGCTATTTGGAAGGAGCAGGGAATTGAGGAGGTTGACTTCTTCATACATCAGAATGTGGAACTTGAATCGCCCTTGTTGGCTGCTTATTTTGTTGAAAAGTTAAACGCTACATTAGGAACGGATTTACGAATCCCACAAACGCTCTAACATGTCTGAACAAGAGGTTGATGAACAGCTTTTGAATTTACCACCTATTGCCAAAGGAGAAACCTTTATTGGCTCGGCTCGGGACCTTGCAAATGACCCACTTGATTTTTTTGAGAAATACATTCCAAAATTTGGTGAAATATTTCAGCTGAAGTCCATTTTCTTCCGGTTCATATCAGAATTTGAAAGAGTGATGATTGTGTCAAACCCAGACATGGTAAAGCACATCATGCAAGATAATAACCGTAACTACATAAAGAGTTATGGCTACCGAGTGCTAAAAGTTTTACTAGGAGAAGGTCTTCTTACAAGTGAAGGAGACTTTTGGCGAAAGCAACGAAAGCTGATTCAGCCGGGTTTTCATAAAGAGCGGTTGTCCTCATTTGTACAGATTTATGCTGATTTAGGGCAAGAGTTAGTTGATAAGTGGAATCAAGTTGAGGATGGAGCAAACGTTGATGTGTCGAAAGACTTTATGGTGACAACCTTGAATATCGTATCTAGGTCTATGTTTAGCACGGATGTTGATGACGCAATGGAAGTGGTAAACCGAGAGTTTGACTATGCCAATGAACGATTGATTGAAAGAATCAAGAATCCGTTTCCGATGCCACTTTGGATGCCATTACCGAAAACTGTTCGAGAAAAAAAGAGTTATGACTCTGTAAAGAATGTAGTTGCAGAAATCATCGAAAAGAGGCGCTCAAGCAATCAGAAGTACGGTGATTTGCTCGCCATGCTAATGGAAATTGAGGATGCTGATACGGGTGAGAAAATGAGCAATCAGCAAATTCAGGATGAAGTTATAACCATATTTTTAGCTGGGCACGAAACAACGGCTGTTGCATTAACATGGCTTGCTCACTGCTTAGATGAAAACCCAGAAGTAGTTGAGAAACTGCTGGAAGAAGAAAAGACTGTTCTTAATGGTCGCACGCCAACAATCGATGATCTTCGCTCCTTAGAATATACGCGTATGGTTATTGACGAAACACTTCGTCTGTATCCGCCAGCTTGGATTATTGGACGACACTCATTGGATTCAGATAAGTTGGGCGAATATGACATCCCTAAGGACACCAATTGCTTAATACCAGTTTACTACATACATAGGGATCCAAAACATTGGGATGAACCCCTTAAATTCAAACCAGAGCGATTCAGCAAAGAGAATTCAAAGGGGCGACACAAATTTGTGTATTTCCCTTTCGGTGGCGGACCAAGATTGTGCATTGGAAATAACTTTGCGTTAATGGAGATGCAAGTCATTATCCCAATGATTGTGAGAGCATTCAAACTCAATAAATCAAAGAATTTCAAGGTCAAAAAAGACCCGCTAATTACAATGAGACCAACTCCTCACATGAAAATGACGGTTGGCAAGCGCTGAAATCGGCAAAATTCCAACCAATTTGCAACAAAAGCCCTATTGTAATTGCTGACCTACTGGGATTTTATCAATTTAGCCGCTCCTCAAAAATCATTAGCAATAAAGACATCATGAATCAACCTTCTTTTTACAATGACCTAGCTCTGCCAATCGTAGCAGCTCCAATGTTTCTTATTTCTGGACCTGAAATTGTCATCGAATGCTGTAAGAACGGTGTGATTGGAACATTTCCAGCACTTAATCAGCGAACAACAGAAGGTTTTGAAGAATGGGTTGTTGAGATAAAAGAAGCGCTTTCTGCGTTCGAAAAGGAAACGGGTAAAAAAGCGGCTCCTTATGGAGTAAATCTTATTGTTCATCACTCCAACCCAAGAGTTCAGGCCGATTTGGAGATTTGCGTAAAACATAAAGTGCCCATTATCATCACTTCACTCGGTGCCGTTTCGCAACTCGTAGAAGCAGTGCATTCTTATGGTGGTTTGGTGTGGCATGATGTGATAAAAAAACGTCATGCTGAGAAAGCAGCAGAGGCAGATGTTGATGGTTTGATTCTGGTTTCAGCAGGAGCTGGTGGGCATGCGGGTACGTTAAACCCGATGCCATTTGTTCAGGAAATTCGTGGGTTCTTCAAGAAAACGATTCTGCTTGCAGGATGTATTAGCAATGGAACAGATATCGCTTCAGCAATGCAAATGGGGGCAGATTTTGCATGGCTTGGTACGCGGTTCATCAATACCACAGAGAGTAGAGCGGAGGAAGGATACAGGAACATGATTATACAAAGTGGTGCGAGCGATATCGTACATACTGCAGCTGTTTCTGGCGTTCCAGCCAACTTCATGCGTCCAAGTTTAGAAGCCATGGGGATTACACAAGAAATGTGGGATCAAAAGGCGCAAATGGATTTTGGAAAAGAAATGGATGCTGCCAAAGCAGAAGCAAAGGCGTGGAAAACGCTTTGGTCGGCAGGACAGGGAGTTACAACTATACATGATAATGTACCAGTAGCTGAACTAGTTAGTCGTCTGAAGACCGAATTCATCGAATCTATAGAGATGCAAGCCAAACAATTAAATCGTTATTCTGTAGCTGGATAACCAGCTAAATAGATTAACACCTTCAGTCATTCAACTTTAAGCACACTTAACCGTGTTGAATTGAAAAAATGTAGCTTAGACACCTAAGTTTTTTCAATAGTGTCTAATAAAACCATATTCCGTGTTGTGATACTGTTGGCAGTATCACTTCTCCTTATGATTGTGGGGCGACACTCTCCGCTAAGCGCTTATTTCACAATTGAGTATTTGGAAGGTGCCATCCGAGATGCTGGAGCGTTTGGAGTTGTTTTCTTTGTTCTAGTTTACACTGTTGGAACTTTGATGAATATTCCAGGCTTTTTATTCCTGTTTGTTGGTTTTTTGGTTTTCAAAGGCATAAATGGAATTTTTATCGGCTACCTAGCAAGCGTAATTGCCGTAACAGTTCATTTCTTCTTTGTCCGATTAATGGCGGGCGAAGCTCTTTCGGAAATAAAGCAGCCATTCGTGCGGAGGCAGATGAAACGACTTTCAAAGTCACCCATTAATACTACCGTTGTATTACGGCTTATTTTCTACGTCTCACCTCCAGTAAACTACGCTTTGGCGCTTTCAAATATCAAATGGTATCACTCGCTTATTGGCACCATGCTGGCTTTTCCACTCAACGTATTGTTTAATTACACATGGATGATGTTTGGAAAGAATTGGATAATGGAGATGATTTAAGCCAGTTGACCCTAGACTTTTATTGCCCAATAAAACAGTAAAACATCCGTTCACGCTACGTGATTCAAAAAACTATCTTTGCCGCCATGTTTAAAAAGGCCTATTTAGCCATTACAATCTTCTCTATAATGTTGGTGTTTGCAGGATGTAGCAAGTACCAGCGTATTCTTAAGAGCAATGACTTCGAAAAGAAGTTTGAGGTGGCCAAGGCTTACTATGATAATGGTAAGTATCAAAAAGCATTTCCGTTGTTTGAAGAGCTCATTACTGTTTTTAGAGGAACAAGCAAAGCTGAGGACGTTTACTACTATTACGCTTATTCAAACTATAAGCTAGGAGATTTCATGCTTGCTGGTTATCATTTCGACAACTTTGTGAGAACGTTTCCGCGAAGCGATAGGGCAGAAGACGCTCAATTTATGAATGCAAAGTGCTATTTCTTGGATTCGTCTGAGCCTAGCTTAGATCAGACAAGTACAAAAAAGGCGATTGATGAATTACAATTATTCATCAACAAGTACCCAGAAAGTCCGAAGGTGGATGAGTGTAATGACTTGATGGACCGACTTCGATTTAAGTTGGAGACTAAAGCTTACAATGGCGCGAAGCTTTATTACCGTTTAGGTGAATATAAAGCTGCTATCTTTGCACTCCGAAATACGCTCGCGGAGTTCCCAGATACTCGGCACCGTGAGGAAATCAGTTTTATGATAGTGCGTTCTAGCTATCTACTTGCTGATAATAGTATTGACGAAAAAAAGGTTGAGCGTTTTGAAGAGGCGTTGCGTGAGTGTGATGAGTTTATTGAACGCTATCCGCGCGCATCCGATGTTAAAAATGCAGAGAGTATTATAGAAGATTCTAAGAAAGAACTAGAAAAGATTAAAAATCTGAAAAATGGAGTACAAGAACACAAAGGCTGAAAGAGATACTGTAACGCGAGATATGCGTGATTTTGAAGCTGGAACTGATAATACGTTTGAGACTATCGCTGTCATTGCTAAACGCGCAAATCAAATTGGTGCTGATATCAAAGAAGAGTTGAACTCTAAATTGGCAGAGTTTGCTACCACATCTGATAACTTGGAAGAGATTTTCGAGAACCGTGAGCAAATTGAAATTTCTAAGTTTTACGAAGCACTTCCGAAGCCAGTTTCGATTGCAGTTGAAGAATATCTTACTGATAAGATTTACTTCCGAAACCCTGCAAACGACCCAACTGAAGAAGAAGCAGAAGCGGCAGCAGAAGTAGAAGCAGCGGCAAAAGCAGCAGCAGCAAAAGCCTAAATCTTACTCAAACTGAATTCAAAAGCCCGACTTGCTCGGGTTTTCGAGTATATTACAGTCTATGAACGGGAAGAAAATATTGGTTGGTGTAACAGGCGGGATTTCCGCTTATAAAAGCCCCTTGCTAGTGCGACTGTTTGTGAAAGCAGGCGCAAAAGTGAAGGTGGTTGCAACCGACTCTTCATTCGATTTCGTGACGCCACTAACACTTTCAACAGTTTCAAAAAACCCGGTAGAATCAAAATTTTCGGATGCTGATGGAAACTGGAACAACCACGTTGAATTAGGTCTTTGGGCAGATGCTTTTGTGATTGCACCTGCAACAGCCAACACCATTGGGAAAATGGCCAATGGCATTTGCAATAATTTGCTTCTGGGAACGTACTTATCTGCTCGTTGTCCAGTAGCAGTCGCACCAGCAATGGACTTGGATATGTGGCAACATCCGGCTGTGAAGAAGAATATGACAGCCTTAGTTGAGTTCGGAAATCATATCATCGAACCAACAGAAGGTGAACTAGCTAGTGGTTTGGAAGGAAAAGGACGTATGGCTGAACCTGAAGATATTTTTCATTTTGTGAGTAATCTGCTCAATGCCTGACATAAAAGGAAAGAAGGTTCTTATTACGGCAGGCCCGACTCACGAACCAATTGACCCAGTACGATTTATCGGTAATCATTCTTCAGGTAAAATGGGGATTGCTATAGCTGAGGAAGCGTTGGCGAATGGGGCAGAGGTTACGCTTATTTGTGGGCCATCTAATGTAAAATCATCTCCTAAAATCAAACGAATTGACGTGCAATCCGCACAGAACATGTTTGACGCGGTCATGGCTGAACAGGAAGAAAGTGATGTGTTGATTCTTTCTGCTGCAGTGGCGGATTACCGCCCCAAAAATGTTGCGGAGAATAAGATTAAGAAAACAGATACCAAACTAACCATTGAATTAGAACCTACATCTGATATTCTTGCTTCATTGGGACAACTAAAACGTCCAGGCCAATTGTTGATTGGATTTGCTTTAGAAACAAATAATGAACTCCAAAACGCTAAAGGGAAACTCATAAAAAAGAATTGCGATCTTCTTGTTTTAAACTCGTTGCAAGATGCTGGTGCTGGTTTTGGACACGACACGAATAAGGTTTCTATTTTAGATCGACACAATAATATCGCTACTTTTGAATTGAAGTCAAAGACAGAAGTTGCAAAAGACATTCTGCGCACCATTATCGATTTTAAATGACACGCTTTTTTACCGTTTTTTTTATTCTAACTTCTTTCATCGCTCAAGCGCAAGAACTGAACTGTACCGTTTCGGTCATCAGCCCTGGTGTTCAGAATACCGAGAAGCGGATTTTTGAAACGTTACAAAATAATCTTCGTGAGTTTATGAACTCCACTCGTTGGACGAATGATGCATTTGCGTTGGAAGAGCGAATAGAATGCAGCATTTTAATTACCGTTACGGAACGAATTTCGACTGACCGATTTAAAGCATCAATGCAGGTTCAGTCAAGTCGACCGGCATATATGTCTTCCTACAATACGGTCATGTTAAACGTTAATGATCAAGATTTCACGTTTCAATATGTCGAAAATCAGCTTATTCAGTTTCAAGAAAATCAACACATTAATCAGCTCACCTCTGTTATGGCGTTTTACGCCTACATGATTATTGGTGCAGATTACGACAGTTTCTCGCCAAAAGGAGGTGAAGCATTTTTTCAAAAAGCACTGCAAATTGTGAATAATGCGCAAAGCGAATCTGAGCGGGGTTGGAAGGCTTTTGAAAGTACGAAGAACCGTTATTGGTTAGTAGAAAACATGCTGAACGCACGATATGAGTCTTTCAGAAATGTAGTTTACAAATACCATCGCGAAGGTTTGGATATGATGCAGTCTGATCTAGAAACAGGGCGCAGAGCGATTGCCGAGTGCATAGAACCACTGAAAGTAATACGATTAGACCAACCAAATTCTTATTTACTTACAGTGTTTTTTACCGCTAAAGTTGATGAGTTGGTTAACATCTTTAAAGAATCATTCCCTGATGTGAAGACGAGGGTTGCTAACGACTTGATGCAGATGGACCCTGCCAACGCCAACAAGTATCAGGAAATAATAAAAAGTTAGCAGCTATGCTGACCCGTCTGCACATTCGCAACTATGCCATCATCAGTGAACTAGATGTGAAACTTGATAAGGGTCTGACCATTATTACTGGTGAAACAGGTGCCGGTAAATCCATTTTAATCGGGGCACTTTCGCTTGTGCTTGGTAAACGTGCAGATTCGTCTGTTCTTTATAAAGCAGATGAAAAGTGTGTGGTAGAAGCATTTTTTAATGTTGAGAATTACGACCTCAATCCATTTTTCGCTGAAAACGATTTGGATTTTGAGAACCCTACAATCTTGCGAAGAGAGATTAACGCTAATGGCAAGTCCCGTGCGTTTATCAATGATACACCTGTGAATTTGGCTCAGCTTAAAGCGCTCGCTTCAAGCCTCATTGACATTCATTCGCAGCATGAAGTTCTCACATTAAAATCAGCTGATTTTAGGACACGGTTTTTAGACTTATGTGCTGATGGTGGAAGTCAAATAAAGAACTACCGAAATGTATTTGCCGAGTGGAACGCTTTACGGCAAGAAGTTGACGCATTGAAAGAAAATTTGCGGGAGGCGGCTCAGGATGAAGATTACCTTAAATTTCAACTTTCTGAATTGGAAGAATTGGATTTGAAAGAAGGTGAACTTCTGCAGAACCAAGATAAACTCTCCATGTTGGAGAATGCAGAAGAGATTAGTGCAACGCTAAGTCAAGTTTCAGATTCATTGCTGAACTCGGAAGATGCACTGGTGGATAACCTGCGTAGGTTGGAAACTGAATTACTGCGGTTAGCCAATAAGTATCCTTCTGCCGTTGATTGGGCGCAACGCGTTAAGCAGAACTTAATTGACCTGGAAGATGTAGCGGAAGAAATGGCGCAGAAAACAAGCTCAGTAGAGCAAGACCCAGCCGAATTGGAACGGTTAGCAGAACGTGTTGATGAGATTATTCGACTGATGACCAAGCATCGAAAGCAATCGGAGACGGAATTGCTTCAGTATCAATTTGAATTGAGCGATAAGCTGAGTTCAATTTCCAATTCAGATGAACAGTTGACTTTACTGAATGAGAAGCTTGAAAAGATTGAATCGTTACTTCAGGTAGAAGCGGACAAATTATCCAAACTACGAGCGAAAGAGGGAAAACGTATTGCACCAATTCTCACTTCCGAGTTGCAGCAATTGGGTATGCCCGATGCTCAGATGAGCATTCTAGTTGAAAAGGGAGAACGTAACGTTACCGGACAAGATCGAATTGAGATTCTTTTCACAGCCAACAAAGGGCAAAAGTCGCAGGATATAAGCAAGGTTGCCAGTGGTGGTGAGTTGTCCCGATTGATGCTATCAACAAAGGCAGAAATGGCAAGTAAGGCTCAATTGCCTGCTATCATTTTTGATGAAATCGACACAGGTGTTTCTGGAGATGTGGCAGATAAGATGGGAGGTAAGATTAAGGATCTGAGTTCTAGTATGCAGGTTCTATGTATCACGCATTTACCTCAGATTGCTTCTAAAGCAGACCAACATTTGTTCGTGCATAAAGAAGAGCAGGACGGAAGAACAACAACTGGTGTGCGTGAACTAGATAAAGCAG
>JBLIGB010000029.1:0-12666 GCA_047636795.1 Bacteroidia bacterium
AGGGCATCAAATTCTCTTTTCGCCTCTTTATCACCAGTTTCAGCTTGTCTCTTCACTTTAGAGATGCGCTTTTCAACAGCATCTAAGTCTGCGAATTGAAGCTCGGTATCAATAATTTCTTTGTCTCTAACGGGATTAACAGAGCCATCAACATGCACCACATTTCCATCTTCAAAACATCTTACAACATGGATGATGGCATCCGTTTCGCGGATGTTGCCAAGAAACTGATTTCCTAAACCTTCGCCCTTACTTGCACCTTTTACAAGCCCAGCAATATCTACGATTTCAATAGTTGTTGGAACAACTCGCTCAGGATTAACAAGACCTTCCAGTTTTTCTAAACGTTCGTCAGGCACCGTAATTACACCAATATTAGGTTCGATGGTGCAAAACGGGAAGTTTGCTGCCTGCGCCTTTGCGTTAGAAAGACAATTAAAAAGGGTTGATTTTCCAACATTTGGAAGTCCCACGATACCACACTGTAAAGCCATTGCTCTAAAATTTTGAGGCGGCAAAGGTAGTGGAATGACTTCTTCTTTAGTATCTCAATTGTAGTTGTATCCACCTTTTACCGAATTCGGAATTTTTATACGTTTTGTTTTCCAAAAAGAAAATTATCTTTGTACTCCCGTTTTCGGGGAGGTTCTTACAAATTATGCGGATGTGGTGAAATTGGTAGACACGCCAGACTTAGGATCTGGTGCCTTACGGTGTGTGGGTTCGAGTCCCTCCATCCGCACTTAAGAAATAGGGAGCTGCTGCAAAGTAGTTCCCTTTTTTTGCAATTAAGAGTGATTAAAAACGATAAATGAGCACGATGAATATTACCAAAGAGAGCATCGATAATCTAAATGCACGGGTAACTATTAAACTAGCGCCAGCAGACTATCAGCCGCAGGTTGAGAAAACACTGAAGGAGCAAGCACGTAAGGCGAATATGCCAGGTTTCCGACCGGGAAAAGTGCCAGTTGGCGTAGTAAAGAAAATGTATGGACCGTCTATTCTGGTAGATGAGGTGAATAAGATGCTCGGTGAAAAACTGTACGAGTACATTGGAAATGAGAAGCTGGAGATTCTTGGAAATCCACTTCCTTCTGAAGATGTGAAGCCAATCGCGGATTTTCAAAATCCAGCAGATATGGAATTCACGTACGATCTTGGCCTTGCTCCAAAAATTGATTTAGAACTTGGTAAGAAATTCAAGTTCGATTACTTCAAAATTGAGGCGACAGACAAAGACATCGAGAATTCTTTAGAAAACATTTCTAAGCGTACCGGAGAAATGGTTGAGCATGATACTATTGCTGATGAAGACTTGATAAAAGTTCAGTGGGTTGAGTTGAACGAAGATGGAAGCATCAAAGAAGGTGGTGTTATGAATAGCTCGAGCGTCTCTCTCGATACTTTGAAAGGTGATGCGAAAAAGCCGTTGATAGGCAAGAAACTGGAAGAAAGCTTAACGGTTGATTACCGCGATTTTTCTGAAAATGACACCGATTTGGCTGCTATGCTTGCCGTTACAACGGAGGAACTTCAGAATGTAAATGGAAGCTTCAAAATCACTGTTGAGAAGATTCAACGATTGAAGGCTGCTGAGTTAAATGAGGAAACGTTCAAGAAAATGTATCCTGATGGTTCGGTAACCAGCTTGGATCAAATGAAGGAGAAAATCAAGGTTGATTACGCTGCTTATTTTGCTCAGGAAAGCGACAAGAAATTGAAAAATGACATCGTTATTGATCTTCTGAAAAACACGAAAGTGGAGCTTCCAGATGAATTCTTAAAACGTTGGTTGACAACAGTAGGAGAGAAGAAATCTTCTAAAGAACAAGTAGAACAGGAATATCCGAATTACCGTGACGGTCTTAAATGGCAGTTGATTCAGAATAAAATAATCCGTGAGAAAGATATTAAGGTAGAGGCGGATGAGTTGAAAGCTGGTATTCGCGCGCAATTGTTGCAGCAGTTTGCACAATACGGGATGCAGCAAGCTGATGATGAAATGATGGACGATATGGTGAATAAATTTATGAAGCGAGAAGATGAAGTTCGCAAGATGAACGATCAGCTTTACGACCAAAAAGTAATGGACCTTTTTAGAAGCATGGCCACACTCAGCGAAAAGAAGGTGACTAGTGAAAAATTCTATGAAATGGCGTCAAAAGAAAATAGCTAAGAACAATTAGCAGTTAAAAACTGTCATACATTGTGTATTCCGAGTATTGACATTAATTTCGATATTCGGCATTCATCGTTTTAACCTAGAAGTAGCAGAATCAAATGGACGGTAACGAATTTAGAAAGTACGCGACTAAGCACAGAGGAATAAGCAGCACTACGTTTGATAGCGTTATAGGCTCGATGACTCCATATATTATTGAAGAACGTTCGATGAACGTGGCTCAGATGGACGTGTTTTCACGCTTGATGATGGATCGAATCATCTTCCTTGGAACGGGAATTGACGATACGGTTGCCAATATTATCCAAGCGCAACTTCTCTTTTTAGAGAGTGCAGATAGCAAAAAAGATATTCAGATTTATTTGAATTCTCCTGGAGGTTCTGTGTATGCAGGATTAGGGATTTACGATACAATGCAATATATCGCGCCAGATGTGAGTACTATATGTACTGGAATGGCAGCGTCTATGGGAGCAGTTCTTTTGTGTGCAGGTGCAACGGGTAAGAGAACCGCGCTTAAACACTCACGTGTAATGATTCACCAACCACTTGGTGGGGCACAAGGACAAGCTTCTGATATTGAGATTACTGCGCGTGAAATTGCTAAGCTGAAAAAAGAGCTTTATGATATTATTGCAAATCATTCAGGACAAGATTATGATAAGGTTTGGGCAGATTCTGACCGCGATTATTGGATGACGGCAGAGGAGGCAAAAGCCTACGGTATGATTGATGAAGTTCTGGTAAGAGGTAAATAAGCCGTAAATTGAATTAACTAAAACGGTCTAAAGAATCGTTTTAGAATTAATGGAACTGTTTTAGGATGAAGGCAAGCAAGGAAAAGGATAATATCAAGTGTTCGTTCTGCGGAAGAGATAAGCAGGATACTGCGGTGCTCATTGCAGGCATTAACGGTCATATTTGTGACCGTTGTATTGCACAGGCATATCAGATTGTAAACGAAGAGTTTGCAAGCAAACAAGAGAAGAACCTCGACCAATCGTTGAAAGTTCTGAAGCCGATGGAGATCAAGACATTCTTGAATGATTTTGTAATTGGACAAGATCAGGCCAAGAAAGTATTGGCTGTAGCGGTTTATAACCATTTCAAACGTTTGGTTCAAAAACCAGATGAGGAAAATGCTGATGTTGAGGTTGAAAAATCAAACATCATCTTGGTTGGGAGAACTGGAACGGGAAAAACGCTTTTGGCAAGAACGATTGCTAAAATGCTTAACGTTCCTTTCTGTATTGCTGATGCAACTGTTCTTACTGAAAGTGGTTATGTTGGTGAAGATGTGGAAAGCATCCTTAGTCGCTTGCTTCAAGCTGCTGATTACGATCAAGCAGCGGCCGAAAAAGGAATCGTTTTTATTGATGAAGTAGATAAAATTGCTCGAAAAGGCGATAATGCTTCCATTACTAGAGATGTTTCTGGTGAAGGTGTTCAGCAAGGTCTTTTGAAGCTGTTAGAAGGTTCTATTGTGAACGTTCCGCCACAAGGTGGAAGAAAGCATCCAGAACAAAAAATGGTTCCTATCGATACTAAGAACATTCTTTTCCTTTGTGGAGGTGCTTTTGATGGTATTGAGAAGATTATATCTAAGCGTATGAAAAAGCAGACCATTGGTTATGCATCTCATACAGATCAGGAAGAGGTTGACGAGGAAAACTTGCTTCAATACATTTCTGCGCAAGACATCAAGAACTTTGGATTAATTCCAGAACTGATTGGACGTTTGCCAGTTGTAACGCACTTGAATCCGTTAGATGCTGAGGCGTTGAAACGCATTCTGACTGAGCCTAAGAACGCGCTTACTAAACAGTACAAAAAACTGTTTAAAATGGATGGTATTGAACTTGAAATTGAGGAGCCAGTTCTTGATCTTGTTGTCGAAAAGGCAATGGAGTTCAACTTAGGAGCTCGCGGTTTGCGGTCTATTTGCGAAGCCATTCTTATTGATGCCATGTTTGAACTTCCATCTTCGGATGATAAGCATATTACCATTACACGTGATTATGCTGAAGACAAACTATCGAACGCTACTATAAGTAAGCTGAAGGCTGCTTAATAATCAGTTAAGGTTTCTTCTAATCGTTGGAAAGAAACTGCTCCTTGAAGTTTATGAGATACAGCTTTTCAGAGGCCCGGGTAATGGCTGTATAAAGCCACCTTACGTATTCTGTACCTAGCATTTCCTCAGTTAGATAACCTTGGTCTACGAACACAGCGGGCCATTGTCCGCCTTGTGCCTTATGGCATGTAATGGCATAGCCAAATTTTACTTGAAGCGCGCGGTGATAAGGGTCTTCAGCAATTTTCTTGGCCTGTTCGGAAGGTGTTGGAATATGTGCGTAGCTCAGACATACTGCATTGTAAAGCTGTTCGTAGTCTGCATCTGGTAGGGATGGAGCCTCTACGTGCAATGAGTTGAGAAGTAGCTTAACATCCAAGGAGTCTTCCGTTGGATAATCCATCAATCGTATAGTCGCGTTGGCGAAGCGGAAGCCATGCATTTCTTCCACTGTTCCCAACCGCATAATTTCAATCATATCGCCATTGGCGATAAACCCAGCTCCTGAATCTTTTGGAAGCCAGTAGTAATTGTTCTTAACCACCATCAACTTATCGGTCGATGCGATTTCGTCCTCCATATATTTAATGCGAAGCCGAATTTGTTGGTTGAACTGATTAGCACTTTTATTAGAACGGGTGATAACCATCGCATTGTCCTCACCATAATTGCTGTATGCCGAATTCAGTTCGTCTTCTAATTCGAGCATATCAATCACCTTAACGTCTGGAAAATTGATTTTTAAACTAATGTTTGATTCTCCTTGCATCAGCAAATTCCTCAGTTCAGTAGCGTTGGTCAGAATTCCTGAGTCAGCTTCCTGCCTCACAACTTCTTTGAGTTCGTACTGCATTTCAGGCTCAAAATGGAAATTGGACTGAAGTACTTTACCATCCAAAGCGGGACTGTCAGAAGAACCAACTGGAGGTAACTGGGCGGTATCACCAATCAGGATGAGTTTACAATCCTTCCCTTCCTCCATAAACTTCATGAGGTCGGAAAGCAGATTCTTTGATTGAATTCTTCCCGATCCAGAATCTCGTGCAAGCGAAATCATCGAAGCTTCGTCTACAATAATCACCGCATTCTTTCCACGATTGTGGCGCAGCGCAAATCGAATTCCCCCAAATTCATCTGTAGTAATCTGGTAGATGAACTTGTGAATTGTGAATGCTCTTTGTCTTGTGTAAGAAGCCAGAACCTTCGCTGCACGACCAGTTGGAGCCAGTAAAGCATACTTCCTGTTCATAGTTTTAAGCGTCTTTACCACGCTTATTACCATGGATGTTTTTCCTGTGCCGGCATATCCGCGTAGGAGAAACACCTTCCCAACATTCTTTTCAGTCAGGAATTCTGAAAGCTGATAGACGAACCCTTCTTGCCCAACGGTAGGCTTAAAGGGCAGCTCGGCTATCAGACGGTCGTATGTGGTTTTTGAAGTATTCAAAATTGATCGGGTCAAATTTACGATCTCTCATCACTACTGTGTAGGTATGCGTACAAAAAAGGGCGAATCAAAAGGTTCGCCCTTTTTTGTATTTTGACAACTATGTGGGAAGAAAAAGACAATCAATTAATAGGAACCTTTGAGTTCACTGATTTTATACATGCATTTGGGTTTATGACTAAAGTTGCATTGGTGGCAGAAAAGATGAATCATCACCCAAATTGGACAAACGTGTACAATCGAGTTGATATTCGGTTAACTACGCACGATGCAGGAAATGTTGTTACCACTAGCGACCGCGAACTCGCCTCTGTTATTGAAAAAATTTACAATCAATGAATTGGGACCTGTTTTATAAAATTGCTAATGCGAGTGTAATACCAGCTTGGGCGCTATTGGCTATTGTTCCCAATCATGTTATTACCAAGAAACTGGTTCACTCTGGTTTTTGGACCGTGGCGATCAGCGTTGTTTATGTTTTTCTGTTTTTCTATTGTTTGGGAGGAGAAGGAGGTATGGACACTTTACAGAACTTGAAAATCTCATTTCAACGTGATGAGGTATTACTTCTTGGTTGGGTTCATTATTTGGCTTTCGACCTTTTTATAGGTGCTTGGATTAGTCGAGATGCCCGCACTATTGGACTCCATCATCTGGTCGTTTTACCAATGTTGTTTTTAACACTCTTTGCCGGGCCAGTTGGTCTGCTAGTGTATTTAACCACTAAAGCAACTAGGCAACGATAATTTGAGTTATAAACAGGTAAGACTGTTAGTAAGCGCATCGTTTTGTTAAAAACATGCGATTTCTTGCCTCTGTAGATGGCTTAACTTTGTCATTAGAAATTAGCGAAAACAGATGAGCAAGATTATAGCCATAGCCAACCAAAAAGGAGGAGTAGGAAAAACCACAACAGCCATCAATTTGGCTGCGTGTTTAGCAGTACTGGAGTATAAAGTGCTGTTGGTTGATGCCGACCCACAGGCAAACTCAACATCTGGTGTAGGATTCGACCCACGTAATATCAAGACCAGTATTTACGAATGTATTATTGGCGAAGCCGAACCGAAGGACATTATTCTTCATACAGAAACGCCCAATTTGGATGTGCTGCCAGCACACATCGATTTAGTTGGTGCAGAGATTGAAATGATCAACCTTCCCAACAGAGAGATGATGGTGAAGTTGGTAATGAATAAGGTGAAGAACGATTACGATTTCATCATTATGGATTGCTCACCATCACTTGGCCTTATCACGGTTAATTGTTTGACTGCTGCGGATAGTGTACTGATTCCAATTCAGTGTGAATACTTTGCGTTGGAAGGATTGGGTAAACTACTGAACACAATAAAAATCGTTCAAGCACGCTTAAATCCTGATCTTGAAATGGAAGGCTTGCTTTTGACCATGTATGATTCGCGCTTACGATTGGCAAATCAGGTTGTAGAAGAGGTGAAAACACATTTTCAGCAATTAATGTTTAACACGGTCATTGCCCGAAACACCAAATTAGGAGAAGCACCAAGTCATGGAAAGAGCATTATCATGCATGATGCTTCTTCGAAAGGAGCCACCAATTACTTGAACCTTGCAAGAGAGATTTTGCAGAAAAATGGCATGACACGTTTAAAGGATAGTGAGAAAATTCTAAGCTAATGGCGAAGACAAGAGCGTTAGGAAGAGGGCTTGGAGCCCTACTCGATGATTCAGGTTCTGATATTGTTTCAAGGTCACTTTCATCTCCAAAGGAAGATGAGGGTGGTTCAGTTAATGGTATTCCTATTTCTGAAATTGAGGCGAATCCGTTTCAGCCAAGAACACGATTTGATCAAGAGAAGCTGGATGAGTTGGCAGCGTCTATTTTGCAGTTGGGAATTATACAGCCCATAACTTTAAGAAAAGTCCGCCCAAATAAGTACCAGATTATTTCTGGTGAGAGAAGGTTTCGTGCTTCACAACTTGCGGGCTTAACCGAAGTTCCAGCTTACATCCGCGTAGCGAATGACCAAGCCATGCTGGAGATGGCGTTGGTAGAGAACATTCAGCGAGATAACTTAGATGCGATTGAAGTTGCCATTTCTTATCAGCGGTTGATAGACGAATGTAGCTTGACTCAAGAGGCGTTGGGCGAACGAGTAGGGAAGAAGCGCTCTACAATCACCAACTATTTACGGTTACTCAAACTTCCGCCTCAGATTCAGAAAGCAATCATAGACCGTGTTCTTACCATGGGACATGCGCGCTCCATCATCAGTATTGATGATGAGAACGAGCAGCTTCAGCTTTTCAAAGAAATTGTGAAAGGAGGTTTGTCAGTGCGTGCTGCAGAACAAGCGTCTAAAACAGCTAAGGCCTCTAGTGCAGCACCTAAAAAAGAACTCCCGATTGAATACCAGCGTATTCAAGATAATGTGAAACGGCAGTTGGATGCTCAAGTTGGTTTAAAAGTCAACGCAAAAGGCAAAGGCAGTATTTCCATTTCTTTCGATAATGAAAAAGAACTGAAGCGCGTTCTTTCCATTTTGGATCTTTGGCCTTAACCAATTCAATCTTTTGATTCGGTATTTCATACCATTATTTTTTGCGCTTCTTCTGACCATTAGTCATTCGTTTGCTCAAGAATTTGAAACGGAATTTGATACAGTCGTGCGTCCTCTAGCGGCTGATACTGCCATTGTTAAAAAGAAAAAACACTCACCGTTTAAAGCAACAGTCATGAGTGCTGCACTGCCCGGTTTAGGTCAAGTTTATAATGGTAAATGGTGGAAGGTTCCCATTATTTACGGTGGTTTTGGAGGCTTAATCTATAGTTCGGTTTTCAACGATTTGCAATGTAGAACGTACAAAGAGGCATACCTTATTCGTATTGATGATGATCCAGCAACGATTGACCAATTTGAAGGGCAGTTCACCGATGCTAACCTTCTAGAATTAGTGAGCCGTTTCCAAAGGAATCGAGATTTGTCACTCATTTTCACCGGAGTACTTTACGCGTTAAATATTATTGACGCCACGGTGGATGGCCATCTGAAGGATTTTGATGTAAGTGATGACCTCTCTTTAAAGATTCGCCCGACAATTCATATGCTTGGACCAGGCTTGATTCCCGCACCAGCACTTGCACTCACGCTTCGACTTAAATAAAAGGCTAATTTTACAATTAACGCATCTCAATAGGTATGAAAATAGCTCTTTCTGGATATGGTAAAATGGGCAAGGAAATCGAAAAGATTGCCTTGGAGCGAGGACATGAAATTATTGTCAAGTTTAACGACCCAGACGATTGGATTGGAAAAGAGAGCGAACTTGCAGAGGCAGATGTTGCCATTGAGTTTTCTATGCCACAGAGTGTTGTAGGAAACATTTTTAGATGTTTTGATGCTAATACACCAGTTGTGGTTGGCACAACAGGATGGTTTGGCCAGCTAGAACATGTAAGAGAAGTTTGCAGGAAGAATAACCGCTCGTTGCTTTATGCATCTAATTTCAGCATTGGAGTTAATCTCTTCTTTGAGGTGAATAAAATGCTAGCCAATTTGATGAACGAGCATGAAGAATATCATGTTTCCATCGAAGAAACGCATCATACAGCAAAATTAGATTCACCAAGTGGAACAGCTATGTCGCTAGCAAACAGCATTATTGATAACCTAGATTCTAAGAACCTTTGGGTGAACGAAAAATCTGATAAAGACTACGAACTGGAAATTTTCTCACGCAGAAAAGAAAAAGTTCATGGAACACATGTAGTTAAGTATGAATCGGACATTGACAATATTGAAATTAAGCATACTGCCAAAAGTCGTGTTGGTTTTGCCAAAGGTGCAGTGCTTGCAGCCGAATGGCTTGCAAAGAAAAAAGGTGTTTACACCATGGGCCACCTCATAAAGGATGTTAAGTTTGAGGGATTCGCTAAATAAATTATCACTAGATCAGTTACTTCGGGTATGAATTTGAAATTTTGGAAGAAGGAAAAGCCTGTCGAAAAGAAAGGCTTTGTTCGAGAATGGGTTGACGCCATCGTATTTGCGGTAATTGCCGCCACCATCATCAGGCTATTTTTGATAGAAGCGTACACAATACCAACCTCATCTATGGAGAAATCGCTACTGATTGGCGACTTCCTATTTGTGAGCAAGGTTAGTTACGGTCCGCGAATCCCAAATACGCCATTGGCATTTCCGTTTGCGCACCACACTATGCCAGGAACTAGGAGCACGAAATCATACCTCGAGTGGATTAAGTTGCCATACATGAGGTTGCCTGGTTACACCACAATCAAGAACAACGATGTGGTTGTTTTTAATTATCCCATGGAAGGTTTCCGTCCTGTAGATAAACGGGAGAACTACATTAAAAGATGTGTTGCCATTCCCGGAGACATTCTGGAGGTGAAGGACCGTGACCTTTACATTAATGGCGAATTAGCAGATAAGCCAGAAGGCATGCAGTATTCCTACGATGTACGTACGGATGGAACCGGTTTTAATAAGCATGTATTGAGGAAGTACGATATCACTGAAGGCGGTCGTGTTTCTAATCAAGGCGATTTTACGCTTACCATGACTGACGAAGCAAGGGGAAGTATTTCCGAGTTGAATAATGTTCAGGTGGTAGAGTCAACAATAGCCAGAAAAGGAGCATATGCAGAGTATATTTTTCCCAATTCCGATGCTGAGTTGAAATCAACGAAGAGCAAAAAGTTTTTTTGGAACGTAGATCATTTTGGCCCAGTCACTATTCCTAAGAAAGGAGAAACCGTTGAACTTACGGCCGAGAATCTTCCAATCTACGAAAGGCTTATTTCATTTTACGAGCATAACGATTTGAAGATTGAAGAGGATAGAATCTATATCAACGGTATAGAATCGAACTCCTACACCTTTCAAATGGACTACTATTTTATGATGGGAGATAACCGCCACAATTCGGCAGATAGTCGTTTCTGGGGATTTGTTCCCGAAGATCACATCGTTGGTAAGGCGGTGTTTATTTGGCTTTCTATTGATAAGGATGCGACCAAACTATTCGAGAAAATCCGTTGGGGAAGGATTTTCAATTTGATTGATTAAAACTCCTATCGAACCATTGTGTTTGAGTGATGTTATACTAAGCATTAATGAATTGAATTCATAAGAATTGTGAAAATCAAACCTAAAGCGGCATCATTTCGGCAACTTTAGTGTTAACACAAGAATAGATTTGGAATATGAGAAGATTAGTAACGTTGATTATTGCACTTGGAGTTTTAGGGTCAAGTGTATTTGCTCAAAGAGCAATAAAAGAAGAGTACAAACTCAAGTTTGATGATGTTTTGAACTTGATGGAAACCAAGTATGTGGAGAATCCAGAGTTTGATAAACTCATTGATGAGGCCATTGTGGCAATGGTCAAGGACTTGGATCCCCATAGCGAATACATGACCGCAGAGGAGTACAAGAAAATGAGCGAGCCACTTACCGGAAATTTTGAGGGGATTGGGGTTCAGTTCAATATCCTAAAAGACACAATCGCTGTTGTGTCTCCTATTTCTGGAGGGCCTTCAGAAAAACTCGGAATTCGTTCTGGAGATAAAATAGTAGTAATTGAAGACACGATTGTTGCGGGAATTGGAATAAAAAACCGTGATGTGATAAACAAGCTTCGCGGAGATAAAGGCACAAAAGTGCGTGTGAAAATTTACCGAAGAGGGGTAAAGAATTTGATTGATTACACGATTGTGAGGGATAAGATTCCCATTTACAGTGTAGATGCTTCATACATGCTAAGTGAGGAAATTGGCTATGTGAAAGTGAACCGTTTTGCGCAAAGTACAATGGAAGAGTTTTATACAGCTCTGGATAAATTGGAGCCATTGGGAATGCAACATCTTGTTCTCGATTTGAGAGGAAACTCTGGTGGTTACTTGAATACAGCTATTCAGCTTTCAGACGAGTTTTTAAGTGATAAAAATCTAATTGTATACACCGAAGGAGCTTCTAATCCGAAGCGTGAAAGTTTTGCTACATCAAGAGGTCGATTTGAAAAAGGGAAATTGGTTGTGCTGATTGACGAAGGCTCCGCTTCTGCAAGCGAAATTGTTTCTGGTGCTGTTCAGGACCATGATAGAGGACTGATTATTGGTCGCAGGTCATTCGGTAAGGGATTAGTACAAAGGCCGTTTAAACTGCGTGATGGTTCTACGCTGAAGCTCACAACAGCTCGCTATTATACACCAGCTGGAAGATGTATTCAGCGTCCTTATGAAGAAGGGAATGACGAATACCGAAAAGAGGGACAGAGAAGGAGGGACAACGGAGAGTTATTTAGTGCCGACAGTATTCATCATGAGAATCAGGAAGAATTCTTAACGGATAACAAGCGTAAAGTGTATGGAGGTGGTGGTATTCTTCCCGATCTTTTTGTGCCGCTAGACACATCTGAAAATTCTGAATTCTTAAGAGAGCTTTTAAGTAATGGTTTATTCTACCAATACATTAATGAGTATGTAGATGTTAACCGGGAGGAACTGAACATCAAATATCCTGATTTTGAAGCCTTCGAGGCACAATTTGCTATTGAAGGTCAGTTTATGGATGATTTCTTTGCGTTTGCAGAGAAAGAATTGAAGCCAGTCAAAGACACGCTTGACGATGTACTGGAAGATACAGAAGTGTTCCTTTCCAGTGAAGGAGAAGAAGCGGAGGAGAAAGATTTCGCACAGCGTAAAGAAGAAGGAATGATGGTTTCTGGTACAATTATTCAAACAAGGCTGAAAGCATTGCTAGCTAGAACGCTGTGGAAAACAGAAGCATTCTACCGTGTTTTTAATGCAGAGGATGACGCTGTTACAAAAGCCATTGAATCCATAGATGATAAAACCTTTAGGAAGCTCAAGCTTTCTCATGACTGATAAAATAAAAAAGTCCCGAAAGGGGCTTTTTTTATCCGTGAAAACTCTTCAGTCCACTATTGCTT
>JBLIGB010000030.1:0-12484 GCA_047636795.1 Bacteroidia bacterium
GTGGTGTGCCGATGTACGTGCAAATGAACCTTTCAGGCGAATTAATTGACTCGGAGAAAGTGGGGAAGTTGATTAGCCAGCAAACGCGAATGATCATCATCAACACGCCTCACAATCCTTCTGGTCGGGTGATGAGTGCCGGAGACATGCTAAAGCTTCAGAAACTAACAGATGGTACCGACATCATCATTATGAGTGATGAGGTGTACGAACACATCATTTTCGATGGGATGGAACACCAAAGCGTGGCGCGCTTCCCAAAACTGGCAGAGCGATCTATAATCGTTTCATCTTTCGGGAAAACGTACCACAACACAGGTTGGAAAATTGGTCATGTGATGGCGCCAGAAGAATTGATGGATGAATTCAGAAAAGTGCATCAGTTCAACGTGTTTTCGGTGAATACTCCCGCACAATTTGCATTGGCCGATTTTCTAGAAGACAAAGACCATTACTTGGAGTTAGGGGCTTTTTATCAAGAAAAACGAGATACGTTTAACCGCCTTTTACAAGGTTCTAATTTTAAGATAATACCGAGCGAGGGAACGTATTTCCAGTTGCTGGATTATTCTAAAATATCGGACGAAAAAGACACCGATTACGCAATTCGGATGACCAAAGAAGTGGGTGTGGCATCCATTCCTGTTTCGGTTTTTTATCATGAGAAAAACGAGGATCAATTGCTTCGTTTCTGCTTTGCAAAGGAAGATGAAACGATGGAGAAGGCAGCCGAAAAACTCATGAGACTATGAGAGACCTCCGCATAACGATTTGTCAACAACCGCTCGCTTGGGAAGACAAACAAACCAATCTCCAATTTTGGGAAGAGAAACTTCGTCCGTTAAAAGGTCAAACTGATTTAATCGTTTTTCCAGAGATGTTCACCACGGGTTTCACCATGAACGTTCTCGAACTGGCCGAATCGATGGACGGACCAACCATTACCTGGATTCGTGACCTATCCGAAGAAATCGGAGCAACCATTACCGGAAGCGTCATTATTGAAGAGGATGGTAAATTCTACAACCGCATGTTGTGGGCTAATCCTGATGGAAGTTTTACGTGGTATGATAAACGGCACCTGTTCAGTTTTGCAAATGAAGATAGGTTCTTTACCGCTGGGTCAGAACGTAAAATCATCGAAAAAGACGATTGGAAATTCATGCCGCAAGTGTGCTACGATCTGCGTTTTCCTGTCTTTAGCCGAAACTTGAAATCAGACCGATACGATGTGCTGATTTATGTGGCCAATTGGCCTGCGGCACGTTCTTCAGCATGGCGAAGTCTACTTGTTGCGAGAGCGCACGAAAACCAATGCTACGTTATTGGTGTTAATCGCGTAGGGACAGACGGAAAAGGAATTGAGTACGATGGCAGCTCGTTAGTGGTGAGTCCCAAAGGAGATATTCTTTCCTCCTTTGATAAAGGAGAAGAAGCAATAGAAACAATATCACTTTCTAGAACTGATTTAGACAATTTTTGCGCCAAGTTCAGACCTTTAGATGATGCTGATGAATTTAATGTAAAGCTATAATGGAGAAAAAATTCGCGATGGCCGTATCGGTCGTTTTTCAGCCCATATTCGTACCTCTTTATTCCCTGATTATCCTGTTTAATGCAGATACGTACATCACGTATGCTGTGCAACCTGAGGTGAAGAAATTCATTTATCTCATCACGATTTTAAACACGGTTATTCTTCCAATTGGGGTGTTCTACTATTTCTATCGCGCTAAGCTGATAGAAACGATTCACATGCATACTGCAAAAGAGCGTTCGTTGCCTTTTTTGACAACAATAGTGTTCCATTTGAGCACGTTTTATCTGTTCAGCAAAGCGCCAATGCCCAGTCTTTTCCCACATCTGGTTTTAGGCGCAGCCATATCTGTTGCAACTGCATTCGTTATCAACTTAAAGTGGAAAGTGAGTATTCACATGCTCGGAATGGGCGGCATTGTAGGAACCATTATCGGCCTCATTCTCCGATATCAAATTGATGCCATCCAACTGGTAATGACGTTAGTCCTTCTAAGTGGGATTGTCGGTTATTCTCGCTTACGGTTAGACGCACACACGCCTTTGCAGGTATATGTTGGATTCATTCTCGGTACGCTCATTCTAACGGGGTCGGTGATCCTACTCTGAGTCTTTCGTCTTAGATTTTCGATTGTCCTCTTGCTCGTCCTCTTGCTCCTTTTTCTGAGCAGCTACCAGAGAGCCCAGCACTTCTGCCGAAAGCTTGTAGAAATTGCCTCCAATGATGTAGTTCAAACGGCTTTCTGTGCCAGGGAATTGCTCTGAAGCCAATCCACCACTAATCTGTTTCCCATCCTTATTCATGATGGTGTAATGAATGGTAACGAGGCGTTTCGGATCAATAAATGCCGCTTCAGGGTCAGTCAAATCCATCTTCACATCCATCTGATTGATAAACAAAAATTTGTTGATACCATAGTTAGTGTAAAACTCATTAAGCACTTCATGGCTTTTCAATTGCGCGCTCATATATCGCTCAACTGCTTGGCGCTCTGCCACTACTTGTCCCTTACGAATTCCGACCTCCTTTTTCGGCTTTGGATTCTTCGTTTTCTTCTTCACCTTACCTTTTTCATCTACATCTTCCTTGGCAGGAACAGGAACGAATTTGTATCCCAGAACAGCATAAATATTGATGAGGTCTTCATCCGTGATACTATCGGTATTGAGGAACGTGGCCGTTTCCATACTGTCCTTCAGCGCAACCTTCAGACTTAGCTGAATCTCGTTTCGCAGTCGGTCATAGATTTCTTGCTGAGATAATTGGTTGACCTTGGTCAAATCGCGCATAATATCGCAGTAGAAAAGCTTTTCTTCAAATGGAATGATGAGGATTTTCGCTTGTTCCTGCGCTCCTTCAGCATAAACCTCTTGGTCCGTTTTCGTCACCGTCTCATCTCCTAACATATCCGTTTGCGCTTGCGCGAAAACAGGAAGAAAGAGAAGAAAAAGAACCGTTTTTCGAAGCATAATTACTTGAAGAATGTTTTATAAATATCGTTACCATTCGCATAAAGCAACAGACTGAATAATAGAACCATTCCCATCACCTGCGCTACTTCCATCACCTTTTCGTGTGGCGGACGACCAGTAATCATTTCATAAAGTAAGAACATGACGTGACCACCGTCCAATGCTGGAATAGGTAGGATATTCATTACCGCCAATAAGATGCTCAGAAATGCTGTGATGTTCCAGAAGTGATGCCAATCCCACGAAGTGGAAAAAATGCTCCCGATAGTAAGGAAACCACCTAAACTTTCGTAGCCTTTATTTTTTGGCGAGAAGAGCAATTTCAACTGCTTCACATAGTTTACCAAGGTCCTTCCAGCCTTTTCAATTCCCTTCGGAAGGCTTTCGAAAAAACCGTATTTAATCTCTTCCAATTCGAAGAATTCAGTCAGGTTTCCGTTGGGAGCAACGCCTAACAATCCTTCTTCTGGAACCGTAACAGCTATGCTCATTGGCTCATCATTACGAAGAACGTTTACCTGAACTTCTTCCCCTTTGTAGTCCTGCAAAGCCGTTTTAAAAGCATCGAAGAAAACGATTGAACTGTCATTCAGACCGACAATAATGTCTCCCTTTTCAAGTCCTGCTTCTTTCCCAACTGAGCCTTTTGAAAAACCACCAATATGGAAAGGAATCCGAACCGACATAAGCCCTGGCGACTTCATCATTTCACTCATTTTATCCTGAGGAATGGCAACATCAACCATCTGACCTTCGCGTTCAACTTGAATCGTTTGCACTTCGTTCAAAATAATCTCCATCGGCACTTTCGAGAAATTCTCTACTTCCCGACCGTCCAGTGTAATAATCTTGTCTCCGTTTTTTAGACCAATTTCTTGCCCCAACGAGTCAACCATAATGCCGTAAGTCACGTTCTTGGTAGGTAGGTAAGTTTCGCCATAAACGAAGAGTACCATCCAGTAAATGAGGGCTGCCAGAATGACGTTCACAGTTACGCCTCCAATCATCACAATTAATCGTTGCCAAGCTGGCTTTGCGCGGAACTCCCAATCCTCAGCAGGTTTTTTCATCTGCTCTTTGTCCATGCTCTCATCAATCATGCCCGCAATTTTCACATATCCGCCAAGTGGCAACCAACCAATCCCGTAAACGGTATCGCCAATTTTCTTCTTGAAAAGAGAGAAATAAGGATTGAAAAAGAGGTAGAAGCTCTCCACACGCATTCCGAACGATTTGGCGGCAGCAAAGTGACCGAATTCATGCAAAACGATAAGTATTGAGAGGCTCAGAAAAAACTGAGAAGCTTGTATTAGAATGTCCATTAGTTGATTATTTCAAGGGCTAATCTGCGAGTTTCCGCATCTGTTGCCACATAGTCGCTGTAATTAGGTTTTTTTATGAAAGACACCTTCTGCATAGATTGTTCTATGATGTCTGACATTTGCAAGAACGACACCTTGTCTTTTAGAAAGGCATCGACCACTACTTCGTTGGCCGCATTAAGGACACACGGCTGATTTCCACCTTGCTTCAACGCTTCAAACGCCAATGCTAGATTTCTAAATGTTTTTGGGTCTGTTTGTTCAAATGTAAGCTGAGGGTAATCCAAGAAGTTGAATCGAGGGAAATCAGATTTCAATCTATTTGGAAAACCTAACGCATACTGTATTGGCAGTTTCATATCAGGCAAACCCATTTGGGCTTTCATACTTCCATCCTCAAACTGGACAATGCTGTGCATGATGCTTTGCGGATGTACAATTACATCTATCTGCTCGTTCTTTAGTCCGAAAAGCCACTTCGCTTCAATCACTTCCAAGCCTTTATTCATCATAGAAGCGCTATCGATAGTAATCTTGGCGCCCATATCCCAATTCGGATGTTTCAGGGCCTGCGCTTTGGTAACTAAAGCCAACTGTTCTCGCGTTTGACCACGGAATGGGCCGCCAGAAGCAGTCAGGTAAATTTTCTCAATTGAATTGTGGAATTCGCCAACTAAGCATTGAAAAATGGCCGAATGTTCGCTATCCACGGGGTAGATATTCACTCCTTTTTTCTTGGCTAAGTCGGTTACAATATCTCCAGCAACAACAAGTGTTTCCTTGTTTGCTAACGCGATGTGCTTGCCAGCCTCAATAGCCGAAAGTGTTGGTCGTAAACCCGCGTAACCAACCAAAGCAGTTAGCACAACATCAATCTCATCCATCTGCACCACTTGCACCAAGCTGTCTGCTCCAGCAAACACTTTAATGCCTTCATCGAAAAGCGCATCTTGCACTTTTTTAAAGAGTTCTTCTTTACCGATAACCACACAGTTCGGTTTGAACTTGAGTGCTTGTTCAATCAGCAAATCAGCACTTCCGTGGGCGGTAAGAACTTCTAACTCAAATACATTTGGATTGGCTTCCAGAACTTCCAGAGCCTGCGTTCCAATAGAACCCGTGGATCCAAGAATAGCAATGTGACGTTTATCTGCGGTGTTTTCATTCATTTATAAGGACGCAAAAGTACCTCAATTGCTAGGATGAGCAACGCTCAGAAATCAGACCGCTTTTCTATTCATTGAAATGCAGTAAATTCATTGCATCAAATATAAATTCTCACACTATTTCATGCGCATCTGGAACAGGCTATTCAATATAAGTGTCTTTCTATTCTTGATCGGAAAGATTGCTATTTGTCAACCCTGTAATCCTGAGCGTTACATCGACTCCCTGTTCGAAGTAACAACCACGCTTGGTGTTGAGTACCAGCAAGCACGTCCTTACGGTTCATTCTTCGAGCAACCTTATCGCTTAGATATTTACGAACCGACAGACGATACCCTTTCGCATCGGCCAGTAATAATTTTTCAGTACGGTGGGGCTTATCTTATTGGTGATAAACTGTTTCCGCCCGCACCAGCATACTGCTCTTATTGGGCAGAGAGAGGTTATGTGGCTGTTTCTATCAATTACCGTCTTGGATTCAGCCCACTTAATAAAGGGAGTGCCGAACGCGCTGTTTATCGTGGAGTTCAGGATCTGCAGGCATCGCTTCGCTTCCTGTGTGAGTTCAGCGAAACCTACGGAATTGACACAGGCAACATCATAGTCAGTGGCAACAGCGCTGGTGCTGTTTCCACCCTGCACAGCACGTTTATGGATGAGTACCAAGCACCCATTTCTTCAGCAGGTTTTGGTATTGGATTAGATTCATACGACTTGGGTGGCATATTTGAATCTGGTAATGATTATTGGGATAATGAAGAGGTTACCACCCACGGAATGATTGCCAATTGGGGGGCAATTCTCGACACAAGTTTTATTGGCGATGCACCTGATGACTGGGTTCCTACCATCCTGTTTCATGGAAGCAATGATGATGCGGTGCCGTACGTTTTTGGCCAGCCATTCAACTCCCCATTTTTCCCAGATGTATATGGAAGTGTGCCGATAAATGAGCGGCTTGATAACACCACTATTCCACACAAGTTTGTGCCGTTTTACGGAGCTGGCCACGAGCCAGAATTATTGGAAGGTGCTTACCTAGATACTATCGTTTGGGAATCGCAAGAGTTCTTGTATCAACACGTTTTACAACCGAACATTCAAAGCTTTACGGGTAACCAGAACCCTGCGGTTACCAGCACAGAATTATATATCGTAACTGCGGATGAGCCAATCATCCACCTCTGTGTTTCGTTGAATAACGGAACCGTGGTTTCAACAAACCTGAACGAAGTAGAGATCCTTTGGACAACTTCTGGTTACGACACCTTGCAGATAATTGCGGGTAACTCCATTTTGGCTTACGACACCATCCGTATTCCAACACTTATAGATGCTACAATTGGTGTAGAGGAATTGAGTGATGCTGTAAGCGCCAATATTTATCCTAATCCGTTTTCTGATAAAACAACCATCCAGCTCAATGGGAAAATTGAAAAGGGTTCGGCATTGATACTAAGCGATATACTCGGGCGAAGAATTTATTCCGCGCCAATAATCAGTAATTCAATCATCATTAATTCTCGTGAAACAGGAAAAGGTTTCTTCCTTGTTTATTTGGAAAATCAAGGAGGAAACAAACCGTTTCTTGGAAAGCTGATAGCTCAGTAAAGAGTGGCCTAGGCCTAAACAAAAAATCCCCCGTCAGCAGTAAGCTTATGGGGGCTTTATAATTGCATTAGACATTATATCAGAGCAGCATCATGCGCTTGCTGTCTACTCGTTTTCCATTTACTGTAAGTGTATAAAGTAGGTTCCTGCGGAGAATGTTCCTCCGCTCAGCGCATTGTGGAATGACTAGTTAATTCTCCTTCACAATCCGCTGGTATTCTTTGGAGCCTTCTCGTAGGGTTCTTTCCTGTGTTTCGAAATTAACTTCATAAAGGCCGAAACGTTCGTCATAACCGAGGTCCCATTCAAAATTATCCATCAAAGACCAGTAGTGATATCCACGCACATCATAGCCATCTTCTATCGCTTTAGATACTGCATAGAGATACTTCTTAATGAATTCGCCACGCATATCATCATCCATATCGGCCACGCCATTTTCTGTGATTATTATGGGCTTATTAAGTACGGAAATCTCTTTAATGGTTCGATAAAACCCCTCCGGATACATGGTGTATTCCATGTCCGTTTCCTTTTCACCTGGGTACATTCTGGTTTTAAGTGCCTCATCTAAATCAAGCGAGAAATCCATGGCATTATGGCTATAATAGTTCAGCCCAACAAAATCTAGCGAGTACGGAGCGTTTGGCACATCTGCTTCTAGATTAACCAATGTTGGAAAGCTGAACTTGTACTTCCCTGTGGTAAATGTGCCGATGAATGAACCGTTGAAACCTTTATTCACTGTCCTTGCAATCAAGCGATCAAACAGGTTCCAATTATTCATCGGGTCAATCTGATGCATGTTCTTCACAATACCAATCTGGGCTCTGTTGCCACCAGGCAAATTTTTCAGTTTCTCATACACTTTTACATGAGCGAGGTACATGTTTTTGAGAACTAAGGCTGCCAGTTCTGGGTCTTGTTTTCCTGGGGGAAAGTGCCCATCGAAGTAAGCTGCGATTACGAAAACTGCCGGCTCGTTAAGTGTGCACCAGTGTGTGGCTCGGTCTTTTAGTGCATTAAAAACTACTTCCGAAAACTCAACGAAATCTGCAATGTTTTCTTCTTTCTCAAATGCTCCTTTTTCTTCCCACCACATTGGATGACAGAAGTGATGCAGCGTAACCATTGGTTGAATTCCAGCTGCCAAAAGACTGTCGCAAACATCCACGTAGTGCTGCAAAGCGGCCGTATCAACCACGCCTTCCTGCGGCATAATCTTACTCCAAGAAACAGAGAACCGATAGCTTGAGACGCCTAAGTCATTCATCAGTTTGATGTCTTCCGGATAACGGTTCCAATGGTCGCAGGCAATACCGCACTTCTCTCCTCTTGCGATGCGCGGATTTCCATCTTCATCTACCTGACTCTCCCAATCTGCCCAATTGTTTGAAGTGTGTCCGCCCTCCACCTGATGTGCTGCCGAAGCAACTCCCCAAATAAAGTTCTCTGGGTAAGAAATGTCATCAAGGTTAATCTCATCCCAATCCCAGTGTTCCACTGGTTCGATGTAATTGAGGTATGCCGTTGGAATAAGGTAAATGAGCGCCAAAATGGCGAGAACACGAATGATAGTTTTGAACATGCTTAAAGATGATTTGTACCAAAAGTATGATTTTGCGACAAGGTTTACCTTCGTCCGCTCAACCCGTAGTTATGAAACATATTTCGCTTTTTGCTTTTGTCCTTTACCTGAATACATTTGCTCAACAAACAGGTGATTACACGGTCACAATTGCAACTTCTGACCCTTCACTGAACGGTGATAGTTTAGACATCTATTTCCATGTTCCCGATACACGTATAACCCATCTTCTTCTTCCAAAATGATTCTTGGATTTCATGGTTTGGGGAACCCAGATAACAGTGATGACATCCGAAATGATCTATCTCCACTTGGAGACAGTTTGAATGCCGTAGTAGTTTGTCCCGCCCCTTATTTGCAAGACCAACCAAGAAGCGAAGTTGTACTGAATTTGGCTTATGATAGTGTGATGACTTGGTTCAACATAGATATGAAGCAAGTTTACTTAACCGGATATTCTGCAGGAAGTGATGTTGCTGTCCAGTATTTTTTCGATAACCCTTCTCATCCAATAAAAGGCCTTATCTGGCATTCGCCTGGGTTCTTCTCTTCGCCAGACTTAAGCAATCCGCAGGAAATACCGCCAGTTTGTTTATGTAGTGGTTCGGTAGATTTCGTTTCGATTGTTCAAACCAATATCTTAAACAGCAATAACAGTTTAGCTGGTGGTAGCTTTCCCTATTTGTTCAACGAAATTCCTGGCGTGGCCCACACGATGGAGTATCCCACTTTCACAGAGGAAATGTTGGAGTGCATCAACTTTATTGATGCAAACACTTCAAATGTTGGAATTAAAGAATGGACTGGAAACTCTGTTTCAATCTATCCAAATCCACTTAATGAAGGTGCAAATTTGATTTTATCTGGTTTAGAGGGAGGTGTTTCCATTTCCATATTGGATATGAACGGAAGACGAGTTTGGAATAAGCGATTGAGAAACGCGTCAAATCACGAGCCCATTTCAAATTTCAGAAACGCCTTGTCTGCTGGACTTTACACCATCCAAATTCAATCAGAAAACGGGACCTTAACCAAGAAGCTAGTTGTCAAGTAAATTGATTCGTCACTTCACTTTTCTATCATTTGCTAGGCGCGGCAATCAATAAACCACCGCACTATCCAAATACGCAGACACGCTAGACAACTGAATAAGCCCTAGCCCTTGTTTGTAATAGCTGCTTAATCCGTCTGTTGAACCAGTTTCGTATGAGACCACCTTCAAAAGGTTGTCGTAAGAACAGCCATTCTGAGAATTCAACAAGGCCGAAGTGCTTTCAATAACAACCGAATCAGTCCCGGCTGTGGTCCATGTCATTCCTGCAATTGGGTTTGGCGGCAAGTACACTTCTTCTGCATTTAGCGTATTATTCCACCTGTAGGTTTGTCCATTCTCTTCACGGTAATAGTCGTGTATCGTTCCGAAGGAGCCAGTAGTAATCATGTGCGCATAAAACTCCCCATTTCCCAGCTGCGTTTCTTCAGAAATTTCCAACTGAAACCACTGGTTGGATGGCATATTATAAATCCAATAGCTATTGATGGAAAGTGGGAAATAAGAACTGCCTCCTGTTCCATTACAGATAAAATCGGGTGCAAGAACAGCGGTATCTGTAATGCATGCATTGCATGGCCCACCACAATCTATTTCTTCTTCTCCTTGATTCAGAATGCCATCAAAGCAGCTTCCGCTAGTGGTATCGCATGGAACGCATGAACCACCACAATCTTCCTGTTCCTCACCCTGGTTTTGTACACCGTCATAGCACGTTTCTTCACAAGAAGAAATAGCTGATATTAGGAGGATGGAAATAGCCACTACACTCAGGAAATCAATAGTTCTACGTGGCTGGGCTTCAGGTTTCTTAATCATTACGTAAACAAGACGTTGCCAATGTTGTAAAGGTTGGCTACTGGATTAACACACATGGTTGCAATCTGCGCATCGTTGTTAATTACCTTTTCGTGATCTGCACCAAGTACAAAACCTGAAACGCTTAACTCGCTGTCATCAGTAAGAATAACAAGCAGGTCAGCATTTACCTGAGATGCGTATTTGATTGTGTTTTTAGCCAAATCTCCGCTTTTTCCAGAATACTCAATTGAATATTTCACGCCATTTTTCTTGAACATGTTTTCGGCCCAAGCAATGTTGTTATTACGTGCATTCACGAGAAACTCATCGTCCTCGTAGCTGGCAAAAAGCTTCACTTCAGAAACAAAGTGTTTTGCCATTGAAATTGTATGGATGACCTTTTGTTTGGTCTCTCGGCTGGCGTCAATTGGAAAAACCATGGTCTTGTAGCCATGGCTTGCAACTGCTTTTTTCTGAACGATGATTACAGGAACCGGAGAAGAGGTAATAACTTTTACCGCCCAAGCACCAGTAATGTGCTGCATTCCAATCACACCATGTGTTCCCATTATCAAAAGGCGCGCGCCAATTTCTTCAGCCACTTCGCCAATAGTTGAGAAGATAGAACCTTCTCGTAAATACGAATTGGCCTTTACGCCATGTTTTAATTTTAGGTCGGCTACCTGCGTATCCATTTTTGCGGTGAGGTAGTCCAACGTTTCACCAGCTTTTTTGAGCTTGCTTTTTGTGTCTTTATTTACAATGTGCAGAAGGTGCACTTCATCTCCTGAAACGGCCGCAACTGTAGCCGCATGGTAAATGGCCGTATCAGCGGCATCAGAAAAATCGGTTGGTACAAGAATAATCTGCTTCTTTTCAGACATATTTATTCAATTTGTTTTGTGGTGCTAAAATAGATTATTTGAGTACGCAGGGTTGATTACTAACTGTCATAACCTGCAACTATCTTCTTCAGATTATCAATATGATATTCTTTTTGTGGTTGACGAAACTGCCGACTATATGTGGTATGATATTGATGTTCGCTTAAAAAATTCACTTGGATTTTATTCCAAATTTCGATTTCCGTTACAATCCTGAGGTATGATAGCTCTTTGAAAAGGTTTGCAGCAATATGCTCAAAATCATCCCTACCCAGATAATCCAAATCTGCATCGCAAAGAATCCCAGCTAAATGACCGTTGGGTTCTTGTGGCACCTTGGTCGACATTATCATGACGCAAACCTGCTCAATAGCTACAGAATCAAACCCAAAATCAGGAAGATTCTTCCTAGCTATTTCGCAGCCTTTTTGCTCATGGTCTTCATGTCCATTCAGAAAACCACAATCATGATAAGCGGCTGCAACAAGCAGAAGGTTCAGCTCCCGCTCAGAAACATCTTCCGATTTTCCGATTCGCTCTATGGCTTCCAGAACATCTAACGTATGATGATGCCCATGGTAGGAGAGGTACCTAGGTAAATCGGACTCTAATCGATTAAGTATTTGCTTTATCGCTCCTGCGCTATCCATCACTATTTTCTAGCTAGCAAAGAAGTGTTTTTTGCTGGAACTTTTACGAATCTAGTTCAATAATTCAGACATTTTAGACATATCTGCTAGTGAATGAGATGCGAAATTCACAGAACAAAAACCTGATTCTAAAAAGGAGTTGCGCCAATTCCAATGGAAATTGGAACAGCCTCTGTTCCTCTACCATCCTTAAAAAGAGGTGTAAGCGAATAGAAAAAATTCAAATAGAAATTGGCATAACCAACCCTTGCCGTAACGCCATAGCGGAACTTGGTGAGGTTTGGGATGTCGTACGTTTTAATCTTACTTCGGAAGTTGACTCCTTGAAAAAAAAGGTCTTCGTCTGTTTTTGTTTTGGTATGGCTTTGCACCAGCCAGCCAAGTTTAAATCCGACAGAAGC